>JBGPIS010000254.1:0-4428 GCA_041484965.1 Methylomirabilia bacterium | reverse complement strand
GACGCCGAGGATCGTCTCAGTGGTGGCTGCCATGGGCCTTATCCTTCATCGGCGGCGGGATCGTCTCCTTGACCTCGACGATCGAGAGCGAGGGCATGAGCTTGATAAAGCCGAGGAAGAGGATGAAGAACCACGCGAAGCTGCCGATGACGACCAGCGTGTCGGTCGGGCTCGGGTAGTAGATGCCCCACGTGTAGGGGTAGAAATCGTGCGCGAGCGACGGGACGATGATGTTGAAGCGCTCGAACCACATGCCGATCAGGACGAGGATGGACACGACGTACAGCACGACCGGGCTCGTGCGCGCCTTCTTCCAGAAGAGGATCAGCGGCGAGACGCAGTTGCAGAAGTACATCAGCCAGAGGGCCCACGCGTAGGACTTCGTGACCTTCCAGAAGAGCGAGGCCTTCTCGATATCGTCGCCGCTGTAGATCGACGTGAAGATCTCGCAGATGTAGAAGTAGGTCAGCACGAGGCCCGTGACGAGGATGAGCTTCCCCATCGCATCCAGGTGCTTCTCCTGGATGTAGGCGTGGAGCCTGAAGAAGTGGCGCATCGGCAGGACCAGGATCAGCACCATCGCGAAGCCCGAAAAGATGGCGCCGTCGACGAAGAACGGCGCGAAGAGGGTCGAGTGCCAGCCCGGGACGAGGGCCATCGCGAAGTCCCAGGACACCACGCTGTGAACGGACAGGACGAGCGGAGTCGCCAGCGCGGCCAGGAGTCCGTACGCGCGCCGGTAGTGGCGCCACTGCGAGTCGGAGCCCTCCCAACCGAGCGAGAGCATCGTGTAGATACGCCGCCGCCAGCCGCTGGACACGTCGCGGAGCGCCGCGAGGTCGGGCACGAGCCCGACGATGAAGAACACGGTGCTGATCGACAGGTACGTCGAGATCGCGAAGACGTCCCAGACGAGCGGCGACCGGAAGTTCGGCCAGAGGTAGCGCTGGTTCGGATAGGGCAGCAGGAAGTACGCGAACCACATGCGCCCGGCGTGGATCAGCGGGAAGAGCCCGGCCGTCAGCACGGCGAAGATGGTCATCGCCTCCGCCGCGCGGTAGATCGGCGTCCGCCAACGCGCCCGAAAGAGGTAGAGGATCGCGGAGATCAGCGTGCCGGCGTGGCCGATGCCGATCCAGAACACGAAGCTCGTGATGTACATCGCCCACATCTGGGGCACGCGCTTGCCGGCCATGCCCATGCCCCACCAGATCTGGCCGGTCCACGCGAGGATCCCCGCCGTGAGGATCAGGGCGACGACGGACATCCACGCAAAGTAGAGGTTGCCCGGCGGCTCGAGCGTGCGGACGACGTCACGGGTGACGTCGGCGAACGTCGGTGAGGCGGGGCGGTCGTCGCTCATGGGCTCACGCGTGCTCCCTGACGACCTTCTTGAGGTACGTCACGGACGGCCGTGTCCCGACCTCGTCGAGGACGTGGTACCCGCGCGGCGAGCGAGCGAGCTTCACGACCGCGCTCGTGTCGTCCTTCAGGTTGCCGAAGGTGATCGCCTGCGTCGGGCACGTCTGCTGGCAGGCGGTCAAGATGTCGCCGTCCCTCACCTGCCGCTTTTGGTCCTTCGCGTGGTCCTTGCCGGCGACGATGCGCTGGATGCACATCGTGCACTTTTCCATCACGCCGAGCTGGCGGACCGTCACGTCGGGGTTCAGCTGGATCTCGAGCGGCGCGGGGAACTCGTAGCTGAACCAGTTGAAGCGACGGACGTGGTAGGGACAGTTGTTGCCGCAATAGCGAGTGCCGACACAGCGGTTGTACACCTGCCCGTTCAGCCCTTCTTCGGTCCGGTACGCGGCAAACACCGGGCAGACGGGCTCGCACGGCGCGACTTCACAATGCTGGCAGAGCATCGGCAGGAAGAGGTTCACCGGGTGGTCGGCCTTGCCCTCCGCCCAGCGTTCGATCCGGATCCAGTGGAGCTGGCGACCATAGGCGGCCTGGGCCTTGCCGACGACGGGGACGTTGTTCTCCGCCTGGCACGCGACCATGCACGCCGCGCAGCCGACGCACGCGTCGACGTCGATCGCCATACCCCAGCGGTAGCCCGGGTACCTCTGGTCGGCGTACATGCTGACGTGCGCCTCGCGCTCGGGCCTCCCGCGGAGCGCCTGCTCGCGCGCGGCGCGCAGATCCATATGCCGCGCGAGCTCGCGACCCTGCTGGTCGTGAGTCGCCTGGAGGATCGCGAGGGGGCGCCGCGCGCCGGTCTTCGCGAGCGTCACGCGCACCCCGAGATACGCGGGGCCGCCCGACGCCGGGTCGGTCGCGGGTGGGAGCAGCGCCATCGGGTTCATCGCCATGGACGGCGCCGCGACGTAGCGGGGCACGTGGTAGCCCGCGTAGCGGTGACCCATCGGGATCGCGACCGCCTGCGCGTGGATCGTGGACGACACGTAGGCGGGGAGCTCGATCGCGCCGTGCGGCGAGGCAACCCTCACCACGTCACCCTGGGCGATGCCGAGCTTCGCCGCGGTCTCCGCCGGCACCTCGACCCAGGCGTCCCAGACGGCCTGCGTCATCGTGTCCGGCGTCTCCTGGAGCCACGCGCGGTTCGCGCCACGGCCGTCGTAGAAGCGGAGGGACGGGTACGCGAGCAGCGCGAGGCCGCCCGCGTCGCCCTCGAGCGGCGCCGGCGCGGGATCGACGGGTGCAGTGCGCACCGTGACCGCGGTGGGCGCGACGTCCTGCCACACGCCGCCTTGGCGGAGCGCCGCCGCCCACTCCCCCTTCACCAACGGCTCCCACTGAGCCCTCAGGTAATGCTCGAAGCTCGTCCAGGGCAGCGGCCCCTTGCCTTCCTCGGTGCCGAGCACGGCGCGCGCGATGGCGAGCAGCGTGTCGCCGAGCGGCCTGGCGTCGCGCACGGGCAGCATCGTCGGCTGCATGAGGCCCACGACACCCTCGCGCGGCGCGTAGTCGCCCCACGACTCCAGCCAGTGCGCGTCCGGGAGCACCACGTGCGCCAGCGCCGTGGTCTCGTCAGGCTGGTTCGCGAAGCTCACGACGAGCCCGACCTTCTTGACGGCGTCGGCGAACCCGAGGCCGCCCGGCGTGGTAAACGCCGGATTGACGCCGGGTCCGAGCAGCAGCACCTCGATCTCGCCCCGCGCCATCGCCTGGACGAGCCGCGCCACCTCGGCGTGCGGCGTGACCTTGCCGTACGCCGAGTCGGGGCCGAAACGGACGGTCTTGCCGACGTTGCCCGCGGCCGCGTTCAGGAGGTTGATCGCGACCTGCGTCGCGGTCGCGTTCGAGCCCGTCACCGCCACCCCACCACCGACGGCGAGCCCGGGCTTGCCGCGGGCGAACACCTGCGCGATGCGCTTGATGGTCGCGACCGGGACGCCGCTCTGCTCCGACGCCGCCTTCACATCCAGCCGGGCGACGGCCTCGCCGAAGCGCCGGTCGGCGAGCCCCTCGTCCACCATCACCCGGAGGACCGCGAGGGCGACGAGGGCCTCGGTGCCGGGCGCGTTTCGTACCCACTCGTCGGCGTTCGCGGCGGTCAGGGACTGCCGCGGCTCGACGTGGATGAACGTGCCGGCGCGCCCGTCGCGGAACGCGTGCATCCGCGCGAAGCCGCGCGTGTAGCCCACATTCGAGAGCCACGTCTCGAGGAAGTCCGCGCCGAACGAGAGCACGACCTCCGCGTCCTCGAACGCGTGGTACGGGATCGCGTCGCGCCCGAACGTGATCCGGTTCGCTGCGCGGAGCGCCTCGTACCCGAAGGGCTCGAACGCGACGCGCGGGCGCGCGCCGAGCGCCTGGGCCCACGTGTCCATGAGACGACCGAGGCTCCCGCTCTCGAGCTGCGAGACGAGCGCGATCGAGCGCCCCCTGCCCGCCCCCCGGAGCGCGCCGAGCGTGCCGACGACGGTCTTCAGCGCCCCGTCCCACGCCGCGGGCCGGAGCGCACCGGCCTCGAGGGTCTGAGGGCCGGCGAAGCGCTCGGGATGGTAGAGCCCCTGGAGCGCCGCCTGGCCGCGCACGCACAGCGCGCCCCGGTTGACCGGGTGGTCCGGGTTCCCCTCGAGCTTGACCACACGGCCCTCGCGGTTGCGCGCGATCACGCCGCAACCGGCGGGGCACTCGCGGCACACGGTCGAGAACCACGACGCGACGCCCGGCACGAGCTGGTCGTTTGGCACGACCAGCGGCAGGATGTTCTCCGCCGTCTGCTGGCAGCCGGCGACGGCGGCGCTGGCGCCGCTCGCTCCCACGATCTTGAAGAAGTCGCGTCGGTTCATCGATCGGGGGCTCCGGCCCGCATCCCGGAGAGGGCGGCGGGTGGCAGGCACGTGTGGCTCCGTCGGCGCACGTTCAGTGGTGGCACGTCACGCAGTCGAGCGGCGCCTGCGTCTTCGCCGTGGCGTTCTGCTCCCGGTGGCAGTCGACGCACCAGCCCATGGT
>JBGPIS010000253.1:0-4430 GCA_041484965.1 Methylomirabilia bacterium | reverse complement strand
GGGCACTCCGACCCGCTCCAGCCGCTCGGCGATGCGGTCGGGCGCCACGAGCGCCGCGGCGAGGCCCGCGCCGGGGCGGATAAGCCCGGCCGTATCCCACAACACCTCACGCCGCCCCCGCGGGAGTTCGGAGAGGTGGCCGCCCGCCGCGCGCCCGAGCGGCGCCGTGAGCGCGTCGGCCGTGCGCTCGAGCGTCCTCGCGTCGATCGCCGGCCGCGAGCGGGAGGCGACGGAGTCCGCCATCGCGTCGCCCGCGATCCCACCGAAGACAGTGGACTCGGCGACGCCGTTGCCGCCGAGGCGGTTGGCGCCGTGGACACCGCCCGTGTCCTCGCCGGCGGCGTAGAGCCCCTCGATCGCCGTGCGGCACGCGGTATCGATGACGACGCCCCCCATCATGAAGTGGGTCGTCGGCCCGACTTCCACGGGGGCGCGCGCGAGGTCGCGGCCGAAGTCACGGCAGCGCTTGACCATGCCGGGGAAGTTCCGCTCGACCACGAGGGCACCGAGGTGAGAGACGTCGATCCAGACGCCGCCGTTCGGCGTGCCGCGGCCCTCGGCGACTTCGGTGAACGAGGCGCGGGCGACGAGGTCGCGCGTCGAGCGCTCCAGGCGCGCCGGGTCGTAGCGCTCCATGAAGCGCTCCCCCAGCCCGTTGCGCAGCTGTCCGCCGGCGCCCCGCAGCCCTTCCTCGAGCAGCGCGCCCGTCATGAGCGAGCCGGGGATCACGAGTCCCGTCGGGTGGAACTGGACCATCTCCATGTCGCGCAGCGGCAGGCCCGCGCGGTAGGCGAGCGCGATGCCGTCGGCGGCCTTGTCCGCCGAGCACGCGATCACCCGGTACATCGTGGGGCCGCCGCCCATCGCGAGCAGCGTGGCGCGCGCGCCGAGGGCGATGAACCGGCCCGTCCGGATGTCGAGGACGAGCGCACCGGCCGCGCGCCACGCCGAATCGCGCAGCAGCTCGAAGGCACGGCACTCCTCGAAAACCTGGATGTTCGGGCGGGCAAGCACCTGCTCGGTCAGGCGATTCATGATCTCGATGCCGGTGAGGTCGCCCTTGTGGATGGTCCGGTCGTAGGTCTGGCCCGCGAACGGCTTCTGGTGGATCCGTCCCTCGGGCGTCCGGTCGAACAGGCAGCCGTAGCGCGACTCGAGCTCCAGCACTCGCCCGGGCGCTTCACTCACCAGCACCCACACCAATTCCTGGTCGTTGATCCAGCCGCCGCCCGCGAGCGTGTCGGTGAGGTGTGCGTCGAGCGAGTCGGGCGCGGTCAGCACCGCGTTGTAGCCACCCTGCACCATGCGGGTGCAGCCGGCGCGCCCGAGCAGCCCCTTGACGACGACGGTGACGCCGAGGCGGGGCGAGGCGTCGGCAGCGTGGAGCGCGGCGCAGAGACCGGCGCCGCCCGCGCCGAGGATCAGGATGTCCGTGTCGGCGGTCTCGATCACCGGGCGACGAGCGCCTGGAGCAGAGCCCGGCCCGTCGGGCCCGTCCAGTCCTTGGTGCCGAGCGCCCTGGCGACGAGCTTGCCGTCGCGACCGATCACGAACACCGTCGGCGTGCCGGTCACCCCGTACGCACGGTTCACGGCGCCGGTCGGATCGAGGAGCACGGTGGCGGTGACCGTCTTGGCCTTCACCCATTGCGCGACCGTCGCGCGGTCCTCCTCGATGTTGATCGCGAGGAGGGCGAGGCCTCGAGGCCCGTAGTCCCGCTTGACCTGCTCCATCGTCGAGGGCAACTCCCTCGAGCAGTAGGGTCAGGTGGAGTGCCAGAAGTAGAGGAGGACGGGCCGGCCGCGGAACTCGGCCAGCGGCACCGGCGTGCCGTCGAGGGACGCGAGCGTGAACGGCGGCGCCGGCTGGCCGTCGAGCGGGACGAGCTGGAAGTCCAGGACGAGGTCCTGAAGCGTGTCCTTCCCCGCCCCGGCGGGCCCCGCGACGAGCGCCGCCGCGAGCAGAAGCGATAGGGCCACCGCCGGCTTCACAGTGGCCCTATCTTAACCGCGGGGCCCCGCGGGGGCGAGTCCTAGTGCTGCGTCACGGGCGCCTCACCGAAGCCGGCCGACGCCCGCAGCCGGTCGGCGGTCCCGGGGATGTACCGCTTCTCCAGCTCCTGGAAGTGCGCCACGCGCGCCATGACGTGGTGGCTCTCGGTCGGATGGCCGACCTTCGTTTTCTCGAGCCGCCACTGCGCCTGCTCCTGGTCGCGCACCAGCTCCTCCATCGCGTTCCAGACTGCGTACGTCGCCGCGTGGGCGGCGAAGAGCGTGATGAAGATGAACCTGTAGCCGAGCTCGCCGAGCTCCTTGAACGAGAGCGGGTTCGGGTCGCTGTGCCACTTGAAGGATGAGGAGTAATTGAACGCGAGGGGTAGGTTGGGATGCGTCTCGCGCATCGCCCTGGCGAACGCGATCGCCGGCTCGCGCGAGGCGTTCGAGAGCTCGCACCAGACGAGGTCCACGCCCGCGGCGGCGTATGCGCGCCCGCGCCGGATGGCCTCCTCCATGCTCCCGCCGACGGCGCCGTACGCGTCCGTCCGCGCGACGATGACGAAATCGGGGTCGAGCCGGTTGCGCGTGTCGATGGCCGCGCGGTACTTGCCGATCGCTTCCTCGAAGGGGACGACCGTCTTGCCCGCGATGTGGCCGCAGCGCTTCGGGAACCGCTGGTCCTCCAGGTGGATGCCGGCGACTCCCGTCTTGGCGTACTCCTGCACCGTCCGGATCGTGGAGAGCGCGTTGCCATAACCGTCGTCAGCGTCCGCGATGATCGGCAGGCTGGTCGCGCTCGCGACCATCGAGGCGATGCGCGTGACCTCGGTCTGGGTGAGGAACCCCATGTCCGGCCAGCCGTTGGCCATCGCCATCGAGTACCCGCTGAGATAGATGCTCTTCAGTCCGGAGCGCTCGGCCAACTGGGCGCCGAGCGGGTCGTAGACCCCGCCGGTGAACAGGTACGGCTCGGTCTTCAGCAGCTGGCGGAACGTGCGCCCCATGTTCTCCACGATCCCCCGTCCTCCTCAGGCCGGCTCGCCGAGCGCGAGCGACGGCGCGCACCAGCGGCAGTAGTGGATGGCCTCCATCTCGATCGAGCAGCTCCGGCAGCCGGCGGTCCCGCATTCATGGCAGCCGGTCCGGCTCGACGGCTGCTCCAGCGTCATCCCGCACTCGCATGTCGTCGGCATCGTGTCCCCTCCTGGCGCGTCCCCGCGCCGCAGCGCCCGCGACGCGTCACGGCGTCGAGGGCCACTCTGCCGCGGACGGGAGAGCAAAGCAACGCCATTGTTTTTATTAGAGAGATAAAATATATTTATCAGGCGATGCAGATCCCGCAGGTGGAGGCGTTCCTGGCGGTCGGCACCTTCGGCGGCTTCCGCCGCGCGGCGGAGGCGCTCCGGCTCACCCAGCCCGCGGTCAGCGCGCGCATCCGGGCCCTCGAAGACTCCCTCGGCGTGAAGCTGTTCGAGCGCGGCAGGCACGGGTTCGCCCTCTCGGCGGCTGGCCGCGCGCTCCGCCCGGGCGCGGAGCAGCTCCTCCAGGCCGTGGCGCTCGCCCGGCAGGCCGTCCACGACCTCCGCCCGGCGGCCGGCGGCGCGCTCCAGATCGCCGCGGTCCTGTCCATCTGCACCTACCTCCTGCCCGACGTGCTCAAGCGCTTCCAGGCCGCCCACCCGAAAACGCTGATGACCGTCCGCTCCGGGCACTCGAAGGAGGTCCTCGAGATGGTGCTCCGCGGCGAGGCCGAGATCGGGCTCGCGCGCTCGCTCCACCACCCCCTGGTGGAGACGCTCTCCCTCCGGGACGACCCGCTCATCCTGGTCGCGCGCCCGGCGTCCTGGCCCGCGGGCGCGCGCCGGGCGCGGCTCGAGGAGGTCGCGGACCGGCCGCTCATCTTCTTCGACCGGGGCTCGAGCGACTGGACGCTGACGCACGGGCTCTTCCGCCGGGCGGGGCTCGTGCCGAACGTGGCGCTCGAGGTCGAGACGATCGAGACCGCGAAGAAGATGGTCGAGCGCGGCGTGGGCTTCGCCTTCCTCCCTCACCTCGCCGTGGGCCGGGAGCTCCGGCGGCGGTCGCTCGTCGCGATCGAGATCAGGGACGCGGAGCCGATCAGCCGGAGCCTCGACGTGATCCATCCGCGCCAGCGGCCGCTCTCGCCCGAGGCGCGCGCGCTCCTGGGCGTGCTGCGGGCGGCGCTCTCCGACGCCGGCGGCCCGCCGCGCGCCCGGCGCCGTTAGGGCGCGGGGCCCAGGAGCAGCCGGAAGAGCGCGCGCCCCTTGTCGCCGAGCCACGGCTTGTTGCCGATGGCCCGGCCGACGAACTTGCCGTTCCGGCCCACGAGGAACACGGTCGGGGTGTACTCGACCCGATAGGCCCGCGCGACGCCGAGCGTCGCGTCGAGGAGGACGGTGGACGTCACCCCCT
>JBGPIS010000252.1:0-4452 GCA_041484965.1 Methylomirabilia bacterium | reverse complement strand
TCCTCATGGGTGAATGGCTGCTCGAGATCTGGCGGCGGACCCGGAAGACCGTGATCTTCGTGACCCACAGTCTGCAGGAGGCGCTGTTTCTCTCGACGCGGATCGCCGTGATGACGGCGCGGCCGGGGCGGATCAAGTCGGTGCTCGAGCTCCCGATGGACTATCCGCGGTCGCTCGAGTCGCCGGAGCTCGTCACGCTGCGCGCCAAGCTCTGGCGCGAGATCCGCGAGGAGTCGCTCAGCGCGATGGGCGGACACCCGTGAGGGTCGTCCTCGTCCGCGTGGCCCTGCTCGCCGCCATCCTGGCCGCCTGGGAGGCGACCGGTCGCGCGGCGAACCCGCTCGTCGCCGTGCCGCCCTCGGCGGTGCTGCCGGCGTTGCGCGAGCTCCTCTTGCTCCGCTCGTATCCCGAGCTGCCCGCGAGCGTCCTGCTCACGCTGCGCGAGATCGGGCTGGCCTACGGGCTCGCGGTCGCCGCGGGGCTCGCGGTCGGCTTCGCCCTCGGGGTGAACCGTCTCGTCGGGCGGGTCTACGGGCCGATGCTCGCCGCGCTCTACGCCGTGCCGGCGGTCGTCTGGTACCCGTCGCTCATGCTCTTCTTCGGCCTCGACGCGGCCTCGAAGATCGCGTTCGGGTTCCTCCTCGGCTTCTTCCCGGTGACTCTCGCAGTCCTCGCGGGGATTCGCCAGGTCAACCCTCAGCTCATCACCGTCGCGCGGAGCTACGGCGCCGGCCCGTTCCGCGTGTTCGGGAGCGTGATGGTCCCGGGGATGCTCTTCACGCTCGCAGGCGGACTCCGCACCGGCCTCGCGCTCTCGGTGATCGGCGTGATCGTGGGCGAGATCCTCGGCTCCAAGCGCGGGATGGGCGCCCTTATCAACCATGCCTACGGGCTCCTCCGGACGGCCGACTACGTCGCCCTCGTGCTCGTGACGCTGGTCCTCGTCGCCGGCTCGGACGTCGTCGCGGGCCTCGTCGAGCGGCGCGCGCGGCGGTGGAGCGAGTCGTGAGCCGCCTGGGCGTGAGCGCGCTGCAGCTCGCGAGCGTCTTCGTCCTGCTCGCCGCCTGGGAAGGGGCGGCGCGCGGGGGCCTGGTGGACCCGCTCTTCGTCCCGGCGCCGAGCGGCGTCGCGGCCGCGCTCGGCCGGATCGGCCCGACGGCGCTCGCCGCGCTCGCCGACACCCTCGGCAAGACCGCGGTCGCGTACGTGCTGTCGGTGGTCCTCGGCGTGACGGCGGGGCTCGTCATCGGCTCGGTGCGCCTGCTCCGCGACGCGCTGAACCCGTTCGTCATCGCGCTCTACGGCATTCCGAAGATCCTCGTGCTGCCGTGGATCGTGCTGCTCCTGGGCTACGGCACCGCGCCGGCGGTCTTCTACGGGACGCTCCACGGTCTCTTCCCGATCATGGTCCTCGTGATGGGCGCGGTGCGCGACGTGGACCGCACGCTCGTCACCGTGGCACGCGCCTACGGCGCGACGACCTGGCAGCTTTACTGGAAGGTCCTGCTGCCGGCGATCGTGCCTTCGGTGTTCGCCGGGATGCGGCTCGGCATGGTCTTCTGTCTCCTGGGCGTCCTGGTCGTCGAGATGTTCGCGGGCGTCCGCGGCATGGGGTTCGTCATGAGCGCGCTCGCCAATGGGTTTCAGGCGCCCGAGCTCTTCGCCGCCACGGCCCTCGTCTCGGCCGCGTCGATCGCGATCGTGCTCGGCCTCGACCACGCGAGCGAGAAGCTCTCCCACTGGCGGGGCTGAGCACTCCCTGGTCGGTCGTTTCCCAGTCCCCCGCCCAGTTCCTTCACATGCCCGGGTGGCCAGTCCGCCCGTCCGGCTCGGAGAATCGCGGACTTCCACGGGCCTGCCCGGCGGAACGCTTATTGCTTTCGTCCAGTACCAGGAGGGCGAAGCCCATGGACTCCCCAGTCTCCGCTGAGATCGTCACCGTCTACCGGGCGCGCGACGGCGCCATCCACCACACGCGCTGCGGCCGCCCCATCGCGCTGCAGGGGCGGCGCGCCGGGCTCGAGCTGGACTTCTACTGCCTCGGGTGCGTCGAGAGCGTGACGCTGCCGGTCTACGTGCTGTCCCGCATCCCGGTGGCCGCCGGCGCCCGGGCCTGGCACGGATTACTCACGAACGGCGATCGCGCGACCAGGCGGGTGGCGCAGGGCGCAGCCCCCACGGGGCCGCGCGCCGTGGGCTCCCCTCGTCCCGTCCGCCGCGCGCACCGCGGCGTTCGGGCGAGTGGGTGACGAAGCCGGACCGGCGGGGGCTGCGCCCTGCGCCAGACCCCGCCCGCCACACGCGACTACCGTTCGTGAATAGTGCGGGCTGGGCCCTCATTCCCCCCGAAGCGTCGGGTCGAGGAGATCGCGCACCCAGTCGCCGGTGCGGCTCACCACGAGCGAGGTGAGCATCAGCACGAGCCCGGGAAACGTCGAGATCCACCACGCCGAGTCGAGATACTCGCGCCCCTCCTGGATCATCCCGCCCCAGGACGGCGTGGGCGGCTGGATGCCCAGGCCGAGGAACGAGAGCGTCGCCTCCAGCACGATCGCGCGCGCCAGCTCGAGCGTCGCGATGACGACGAGGGACGAGAGGACGTTCGGCAGGATGTGCCGCAGCACGACGCGCGGGACCGAGCCGCCGAGGGCGTGGATCGCGTCCACGAACTCGCGCGAGCGCAGGACGAGCACCTGCGCCCGGAGGATCCGCGCGTAGGAGACCCACCCCGAGAGGCCGATCACGACGATCAGCGTCGGAAAGCTCGGCCCCAGCACGGCGATGATCCCGATCGCGAGCAGGATGAAGGGGAACGCGAGCTGCGCGTCGGCGATCGTCATGATGACGCTGTCCGCGAAGCCGCCGCGGAACCCCGCCGCGATCCCG
The DNA here is from genome assembly GCA_041484965.1 of Methylomirabilia bacterium. Lineage (GTDB taxonomy): Bacteria > Methylomirabilota > Methylomirabilia > Rokubacteriales > CSP1-6 > JBGPIS01. The sequence continues at coordinate 1,566 of JBGPIS010000252.1, read as the reverse complement.
AGCGTCGCGCCCAGGATTCCGCCCACCACGACCGCCGCGATCCCCACCACGAGCGAGACGCGCGAGCCCCAGATGATGCGCGAGAGCACGTCGCGGCCGAGCTGGTCGGTGCCGAGGAGACGCGCGCGGCCGTCGGCGGCCTCCAGCGTCGGCGGCGCGAGCCGTCCGCGCAGGGACTGGCGGATCGGGTCGAGGGGCGCGAGCCAGGGCGCCGCCGCCGCGACCGTCGCGAGCAGCACCACGAACACGAGGCCGGCGATCGCGAGCCGCGCCGTGCGCCGGGCACGCGCGCCGCCGCGGGATATTGTAGCGGGTGCCGCGAGGTCGAAAGGCTCCGTGGGTGGCCCGAGAGGGGCGCTCGTGGCAGCGCTCGTCATCTGGGGCGCGCGCGCGGATCGAGGACGCCATAGACCAAATCGATCGTGAGGTTGATGACGATGAACGCGATCGCCGAGAGGAAGACCGTGCACTGCACGACGGGGTAGTCGCGGTTGTAGATGGACTGGATCGCGAGCCGCCCGATCCCGGGCCACGCGAAGACGGTCTCGGTGACGACGGCGCCGCCGAGCAGCGTGCCGAACTGCAGGCCCGTGATCGTCACGATCGGGAGCGCCGCGTTCTTCAGCGTGTGCTTGGCGACCACGCGCCACTCGGCGACGCCCTTGGCCCGCGCCGTCCGGATGTAGTCGGCGTGGAGCACATCGAGCACGGCCGAGCGCGTGAGCCGCGCGATCGACGCCATCGCGAACGCGCCGAGCGTGAGCGCGGGCAGCACGAGGTGCGTCCAGTCGCCGCGCCCGCCGGTCGGAAAGAGGTCGGCTTTCAGGGCGAGCAGCAGGATGAAGAGGATGCCGAGGAAGAACGTGGGCGCCGACTGGCCGACCAGCGCCACGCCCATCAAGACGTGGTCGACCGGCGAGTTGCGCCTGATCGCCGAGAGCAGGCCGATCGGCACGGCGACGACGGCCGCGAGGACGAACGACGTCAGCCCGAGCTCGAGCGTGGCGCCGAGGTAGCCGCGGACGACGGCGAATGCGGGCTCGCGGAAGTGGATCGAGCGGCCAAAGTCGCCGCGCAGGACGTTCGCGAGGAAGACGCCGTACTGGACCGGCAGGGGCCGGTCGAGGCCGAGGTCGCGGGCGACCCGCTCGTATTCGCTGCGCGGGGCGTCGGGCGGCAGGAGGAGCGGGACCGGATCCCCGGAGAGGCGCATGACGACGAAGACCACCGTGGTGACGAGCCAGACGGCGACGAGCGCTCGGAGGAGCTTCGGGGCCAGGAAGACGAGGACGCCGCGCATGGGGAAGCGCGCGCCCGGGGCCCCGCGACGGAGCTCCGGGCGCGCCGGGCTCTACGCGCGCTTGAACTTGAAGTTGAAGCGCCGGATCTCGAACTGCTGGTTCGGGTTCGGCGTCCACTCCACGTACCGCTGCAGGCCGTAGTCCTCGTACGGCTGGATGACCGGGAGCCACGGGAAGTGCTCGAGGAAGATCTTCGTCATCTCGCGATACGCCTCACCGCGAAACTTCTCGTCCACCGAGAAGCGCGCCGCGGCCCCGAGCTCGT
>JBGPIS010000251.1:0-4454 GCA_041484965.1 Methylomirabilia bacterium | reverse complement strand
GCTCGCGGTGATCAGCACGACGCCCTGCACGAGCGGGTAGTCGCGGGTGAAGACGGCCTCCACGATGAGCCGCCCGAACCCCGGCACCACGAAGATCTGCTCGGTCACCACCGCGCCCCCCATGAGCGCGCCCATCTGGAGCCCGAGGATCGTCACCACCGGGATGAGCCCGTTACGGATCGCGTGACGGAAGACCACCGCCCGCCCCGCCAGGCCCTTCGCCCGCGCCGTGCGGATGTAGTCGGCGCTCAGCACATCGATCATGCTGTTGCGGGTCTGGCGCATGAGCACGGCAGCCAGCGCCGTGCCGAGCACGAAGGCGGGCATGATCATGCGCTGCAGGTTGGCCAGCGGGCTCTCCCAGAACGGCACGAACCCGGAGGCGGGCAGCCAGCCGAGCCGCACGGAGAAGAACAGGATCAGCATGATCCCGAGCCAGAAGTTGGGCACGGAGACACCGCAGAGCGACACGCCACTGGCCAGGAGGTCCCAGACGGTGTTGCGTCGCACGGCCGCCAGCACCCCGGCCGGGATGGCGATGCCGATCGCGATGAGGATGGCGAAGCCGGCGAGCTGGATGGTGATAGGCAGCTTCTTCGCCACCGTCCACGCCACCGACTCGCGCGTTCGGATGGACTCGCCCAGGTCGCCACCGAGCGCCAGCCGGACCCAGCGAAGATACTGGACGGGGACGGAGTCCTTCAGCCCGTATTTCTCGCGGATCTCGTCGAGCCCCGCCTCGTCGGCGTCCGTTCCCGCCATCACACGGGCCGGATCGCCCGGGATCATGCGCACGCCGGTGAAGACGACGATGCTGATGACGAAGAGCGTGACGATCGAGATGAGGACCCGGCGGGCCAAGAACTCGAGCACGAACGACCTACCGGGCCGTCATCTCAATGTCGGCGCCCACGCCTAGTTCCAGGACGTCCCCTTGATGCGGATCAGGCCGTCGGGCACCGCCTTGTAGCCCTTCAGGTTCTTGGGGTGGGCCACGAGGTAGTTCAGGTGATAGAGGTACAGGATGTTGCGGCGGCCGCGCGTGAACTTCTCGATCGCGTCCCGGTAGAGCTGGGCGCGCTGGCCGAGGTCGCTGACCTCGCGAGCCTTGTTCAGCAGCGCATCGATGATCTCGTCGCACGCGAGCGTGGTGTTCAGGCTGCCGCCGCACGTGTGGAACTGGTGGATGTTGGCGTCCGGGTCCACCCGCCCGCTCCAGCCGATGAGGAAGGCCTGGAGCTTGCCTGCGTCGTCGTCCTTGAGGGCAGACGCGAACTCCGAGGGGCGGAGCGAGATGTTGAACCCGGCCTCCTTCGCCATGCCCTGGATCACTTCGCCCACCCGCCGCTGCTGCGGATTGTTGACGATCGTCATCTCGAAGCCGTAGCCGCCGGCGAGTCCCGCCTCGGCCATGAGCTTCTTCGCCCTGGCGATGTCCCGGCCCGGACACTTGCGACTCTTGTCGGAGAACGGGCTCACGGGAGAGATCGGCGTGCAGCCGACCGTGTACTGGCCTTCCCACACCACCTGGTTCAGGGCCTCGCGGTCGATGCTGAGGTCGAAGGCCTCGCGGACCCGTGGGTCGTTGGCCAGCAGGATCCCGAGGTCGCCGGGAGGGTTCTGCTTGCCGGTCTTGTTGCGGAGGTTGATCGTGAGGCCCGAATAGCCGATGCCCGCGACGCTCGACACCTCGAACCGCCCTTCCTTCTTCAGGCTGGCGGCGTCCGTCGGCCCGACGAGGTGCATGAAGTCGATGTCCCCCGACCTGAGGTTTGCCAGCCGCACGTTGTCGTCGGCGATGATGCGGAAGATGATCTTGTCGAATTTCGCCTGGCCCGGGTCGAAGTAGTGAGGCGACTTCTCCAGCACGATGCGGTCCTGGGGCACGCGCTCGACGAACTGCCAGGGGCCCACGCACACGGGCGCGGTGCCGAACTTCTCGTCGAGCTTCTTGGCCTGGGTCGGGGAGACCGGCATGCCCGCGCGGTCGGCGAGGATTGCCACGATCGGTGAGAAGGCCGCCTTCAGCCGGATGCGCACCGTGAGCGGATCGACGACTTCGATGCTGTTGACCGAGTCCAGCTCGCTGCGGCGACTGGAGCCTTTCATGTTGTGGTGGCGGTCGAGGGAGAACCGGACCGCCTCGGCGGTCATCGGCGTCCCGTCGTTGAACTTCACGCCCTGGCGCAGCTTGACGGTGACGGTCTTGCCGCCGTCGCTGAACACGGGTAAGTCGGCGGCGAGCTGGGGATAGATCCTGAGATTCTCGTCGATCTCGTAGAGCTTCTCGCACATCTGGGCGAAGATGATGCGCCCCACGTAGGTGCGGGCCAGGGTCGGGTCGAGGATGTCCGGGTCTTCGTTGAGCGCCACCACCAGCGTCTTCTTCTGCGCGTGCGCGGCCCCCGCCTGCAGCATCAGCACGGCCAGCATTCCTGCGGCGAGCCAAAGCCCCTTTCTGAATCCACTCATCGTTGTCTCCTCCTTCAGTGCTTGACCCGGCCGAAGAGCCGGAGGGCCGCCGGGCCGTATTCGCGCTCGATCTTCCCGGAATGCTCCACGACCACCTCGTAGACCCGCCGGAGCTCCGCCACGGGGTCCGCGTGATCATCCACGCGGAGGTTGTGGTACATGCGCGGCTCCGGGCTCGCGACGAGGAGGGCGGCCGACTGCTTGCCGCGCTTGTCGCCCCCCGCCGCCTGCCCGGCCTCGAGCGCCAGGAGGAGCCGCCCGGCGATCTCGCCCTCGCCTGCCCGGAACGCGCGCGCCATCGCCGTAATAACCTCGGGGCCGGTCAACATGTTACCGGCGACGGTGAAGTCGGCGCCTTCCTCGTGACCGCACCACTCGACGCACTTCGCGCCGGTGTGACAGAAGGCACGCTCGGCGTCCACGCCGTGGACCTGGCGGATCTCGCGCTCGCCGTCCTTCCAGAGGAGCGCGCTCAGGGCGACGTCGATCGGCACCCCCTGCTCCACGCACACGAGCCCCTGCCGGCCGAGCTCGGTGTTCACGCGCGCCTGGGTGGCGACGGCGCCCCGCAGAGACACCCAGGGCACCAGACTGCCCACGCTCGGTCGCGCGGTCGCGACGGCCACACCGAACGCGCCCGTCTCGCCGTCGCGCGCCGCGATCGAGAAGGTGTGAAGGTCGACCACGGGGCAAGTTGTACCATGGGAGCCTGTGAGCGCGCCCGACTACGCCGCCATCCCCGCCGAGCTCCGCGCGCGCATCCAGAACGATCCCTGGGCCCTCGCCCTCGGCATCCAGTTCCTCGAGCTGCGCCGCGGCTACTGTCGCGTGAGCCTCCCGCTCCAGCCCCACATGGTCAACTTCCAGGACTACCCGCACGGCGGCGTGATCTTCACGCTCGCCGACGTGGCCTTCGGCGCCGCCTGCAACTCCCACGGCGCGGACGCCGTCGCGCTGAGCGTGACGATCAGCTATCTCGCGGGGGTGAAGCGCGGCTCGACGCTCGTCGCCGAGGGCCGCGAGAAGAAGCAGGGCCGGCGCGCGGGGTTCTACGAGGTCGAGGTTGCCACGGAGGACGGGACGCTCGTCGCTTTGGTCCACTGCGTCGCCCACCGGGTCACCTGAGGTCACCGTCGGTTGCGATTGAGGCCCGGCCTGATCTTGTTCGGCGGCAAGGTCATCACCGTCGACCCCGCGTTCAACATCGCGGAGGCGGTCGCGGTGGCGGACGACCGCATCGTGGCGGTCGGGGCCAGCGCCGACATCCGTCGGCTGGCGGACGGCGACACGCGCCTCGTGGATCTCCGTCGGCGCACGGTCGTGCCCGGGCTCATCGACGCCCACGCCCACATGGACCGCGAGGGGCTCAAGTCCATCTGCCCGTCGCTCGCCGGCGCGCGCTCCGTCGACGACGTCCTGCAGCGGATCGAGACGCTCGCGAAGGCGGCCGCGCCCGGCGACTGGATCGTGACGATGCCCCTCGGCGACCCGCCCTACTACTTCGACGTGCCGAACAACCTGAAGGAAGGTCGCTTCCCGACGCGCTGGGAGCTCGATCGAGCCGCGCCGCGGAATCCCGTGTACATCCGCGCGATCTGGGGCTACTGGCGCCACACGCTGCCGCTCGTCTCGATCGCCAACAGCGCGGCGCTCGGCCTCGCCGGGATCACGCGCGAGACCGCGCCGCCGTGGGACGGCGTCACGATCGAGAAAGACGCGGCGGGCGAGCCGACCGGCGTCTTCGCCGAGCAAACGTACGTCCCGCTCGTCGAGCTCTCGCTGATGGCGGTGGCGCCGCGCTTCACCCACGAGCAGCGCGTACGGGCGCTCCGCGAGTCCATGAGGATCTACAACACGACCGGGACGACCAGCGTCTTCGAGGGGCATGGGGTGGCCGACGAGGTCGTCGGCGCATACGAGGAGCTCGCGCGGCGGGGCGAGCTGACCGTGAGGGCCCATCTCGCCCTGAGCCCGTCCTGGAG
>JBGPIS010000250.1:0-4460 GCA_041484965.1 Methylomirabilia bacterium | reverse complement strand
GGCGGGACCGACCCACGCGGCGGAGGGAGCCCGATGAGCTTCATGGACATGCGTGAGTGGATCACCGGACTCGAGAAGGAAGGCGAGCTCCGCCGGATCGCGGCCCCCGTGGACTGGGACCGGGAGCTCGGCGCCATTACGCGGCGCGTCCTCGAGAAGAAGGGTCCCGCGCTCCTCTTCGAGAACATCACGGGCTACGCGACAGGGCGCTGCACCAGGCTCATGACGAGCGGGCTCGGCAGCCGGAGCCGGCTCGCGCTCTCGCTCCACTTTCCGAAGGACGCCTCGAACCGCGACCTCGTCCAGTACGTGATGAAGAAGAACCGCGAGACGATCCCGCCTCGCGTCGTCTCGAGCGGCCCGGTGAAGGAGGTCGTCGTCCGGGGCGACCAGGTGGACCAGACCGAGTTCCCCGTCCCGAAGTGGCACTTCCGCGAGGGCGGGCGCTATATCCATACGTTCTCCGGCATCGTCACCCGCGATCCCGAGACGCGAGTGATGAACGTCGGGATCTACCGCGGCATGATCAGCCAGAAGAACACGACGCCGTTCCTCCTGGTCAAGGGCGGCCAGCACTGGGGCCAGCATTTTTTGAAATACGCGGCGCGTGGCGAGCCGATGCCGGTCGCGTGCGTGATCGGCTGGGACCCGATCATGCCCTTCCTCGCGGGCTCGCCGATCCCGACCGGCATCTGCGAGTGGGACGTGATGGGCGCCTACCGCGGCGGGCCCGCGGAGCTCGTGCGCTGCGAGACCGTCGATCTGGAAGTCCCCGCGAGCGCCGAGATCGTCCTCGAGGGTTTCATCAGCGATGACCCGGCGACGTACGAGTCGGAGGGGCCCTTCGGCGAGTTCACGGGCTACGTCTCCGACATCGCGACGCCGCGGCCGACGATGCGGATCACCTGTCTCACACACCGGCGCGAGCCGATCTTCCGCGGCTGCCTCGAGGGCACGCTCCCCGGGTCGTACAGCGAGAACAGCGTGATGTCCTCCGTCCAGCGCGCCGCGATCGCGTGGAACATCCTGAACCAGGCCGGCATCCCGGACGTGCGCGACGTCTTCGTGCCGCCGATCACCAACGGGGTCAACATCGTCGTGCAGATCAAGAAGGCGTACCAGGGCCAGCCCAAGCAGATCGCCGCGGCGCTCTGGGGCAACAGCGCCGCCCAGTACCGCTACAAGCACGTGACCGTCGTCGAGGACGACATCGATCCCTCGTCGTACGAGCAGGTGGACTGGGCGTTCGCCCACCGCGTGAACGCGGGCGAGGACGGCATCGTGATCTTCCCCGGGATCTTCGGCTCGCCGATCGACCCGAGCACGCCGCTCGAGGACCGGGACGTCGCCCAGCTCGGCACCGGCCTCTGGAACCGCGTGCTGATCGACGCGACGCGCTCGTGGCGGTTCGGGCGCCAACCGGAGTGGGGCGGGGAGCGCTTCCCGCCGACGGTGCGCCCCGCGCCCGAGGACGAGGCGCGCGTGCGCGAGCGCTGGAACGAGCTGGGGCTCGGCGACCTGTGATCATGCTTCGTCGGATCCTGGCCGCCAGCCGGTTCCTGGTCCTGTTCGCCGTCGCCGGCTCGTTCGCCGCGTTCGCCACGCTGCTCGTGTGGGGCGCGGTCCGCACCGTGGCCATCGTGGCTCACCTGCTCGCGGCGCCGGACGTGTCCGCCAAGGGGCTCAAGACGCTCTCCCTCGCGTTCATCGAGATCATCGACGTGTTCCTGCTGGCCACCGTGTTCTACATCGTCGCGTTGGGCCTGTACGAGCTCTTCATCGACGACCGGATCGAGCTGCCGGCGTGGCTGGCGATTCACGATCTCGAGGACCTGAAGGTGAAGCTGACCAGCATCGTCGTCGTGGTGCTGGGTGTCGTGTTTCTCGGCCACGCGGTGAAGTGGGACGGGGGCGTCGAGCTCCTGCACCTCGGCGCGGCGATCGCCCTCGTGGTCGGCGCGCTGACCTATTTCCTGAGCCAGAAGACCAGGAAGTCGAAGGCCGACGAGCGTCCATGAAGATCACCGAGGTCCGCGCGGTTCCGCTCGCCATCCCGCTCGCCCCGAGCACGCCGCCCTCCTCCTGGGCGGGCGGCATCGGCCGGCAGCTGCTCGTGCGGGTGACCACCGACGAGGGGCTCACGGGCTGGGGCGAATGCTTCGCCTATGGCGCGACGCTCGCCGTCGCGAGCGTCGTGGAAGAGGCGCTGGCGCCGCTCGTCGCCGGCGAGGACCCGACGCAGATCGAGCAGCTCACCGACAGGATGCACCGTGCGCTCATGATCTGGGGGCGCCGTGGCCTCGCGATGATGGCGGTGAGCGGCGTCGAGCTTGCGCTGTGGGACCTCGCCGGCAAGGCGCGCGGCGTGCCCGTCTACCAGCTCCTCGGCGGGCTCTGCGCCTCGCGCGCGCGCGCGTACGCGAGCCTCCTCCGCTACGAGGCGCCTGCGCAGGTCCGGTCGGCCGTCTCGGCGGCGCTCGGCCTCGGCTTCACCGCGATCAAGCTCCACCAGACCGACGTCGCGTCGGTGGCGGAGGCGCGCGAGGTGGCAGGCGCGGGCGTTGAGCTGATGCTCGACACGAACTGCCCGTGGACCGTGGAGGAGGCGATTCGCATCGGGCGCACGCTCGAGCCATACGACCTCCGCTGGCTCGAGGAGCCCGTGTGGCCCCCGGAAGACTACGACGGTCTCGCGCGCGTGCGCGCCGCGCTCGGCATCCCCATCGCGTGCGGCGAGAACGAGGCGACGGCGTTCGCGTTCAGGGCGATCCTCGCCGCGGGCGCGGCCGACATCGTCCAGCCGAGCGTCACGAAGGTGGGCGGGATCCTCGAGATGAAGAAGATCGCGACGCTCGCGGCCACGTCGGGCGTCACGTTCGTGCCGCACTCGTTCTACTTCGGCCCCGGTCTCGCGGCGACGCTCCACGTGGCCGCCTCGACGCCCGGCGTGCCCTACGTGGAGTTCCCGCCGGGCCGGCTCGCGGCGCCGCTCCTCGCGGAGCCGATCCGCTGCAGCGGTGGCACGGTCACCGTGCCCGACCGACCGGGGCTCGGCGGCGACCCCGATCCCGACACGCTCGCGCGCTACCCGTACCGCCGCGAGTCCGCGCGCCCGCTCTACGTGACGTAGCGCTACTTCGCGTCCGGCAGCCCGGCGGCCTTGCGGATCTTCGCGAGCTGGCCCGTGTGGTCGCCCCAGTGGTACTCGTACATGGTGCCCACGTAGACGGGGATCGTGATCTCGTCGGTGCCCATGAACTGCTTGAAGAGCGGGATCCGCGCCTTACGCTGCATGTCGGCTTCCGAGAGCGTGTCGAGGTAGGCGAAGGCCCCCTTCCGCTGGCCGTCCAGCGCGTCGGTCAGCTGCTTGAGCGTCATCTTCTTCCGCTCTGGCGTGACGTGCGTCTGGCCGGGTGTGACCTCGATGACGGGGAGGGCGCCCGTCGAGAACGTCTTCAGGCGGGCGACGAAGTCGGTCCCCGGCGGGAAGAGGAGGTGGGAGAGGACCTCGCGCACGGTCCACTCGCCCGACTTGTCCGAGCGCTCCAGGTGGGGCTCCATGCCTTGGAGCTGCTTGCTCAGGTTCGTCCACGAGACGTCCGTACGCGTTCTGAGATCTGCGACGGTCTTGGCCGCCATGGCGCCACCTCCGTGTTGGTCGTGGGACAGCGCACGAAGCGTACCACGCCGCGCTATCATTGTCGGCGATGGAGGCCATCCAGGCCCGGAGCGCCCGAGACGTCGAGCAGGTGAGCCTGCTCTTCCGCGAGTACGAGACGTCGCTCGGCATCGACCTCTGCTTCCAAGGGTTCGAGCAGGAAGTCGCGGGGCTGCCGGGCGCCTACGCGCCGCCCCGGGGTCGCCTGCTGCTCGCCGTGGACGCCGGCCGCCCCGCCGGCTGCGTCGCGCTCCGGCCGCTCGGCCCCGACGCCTGCGAGATGAAGCGGCTCTACGTGCGCCCGGAGTTCCGAGGCCGGCGCCTCGGGCGTTTGCTCGCCGAGCGGGTCCTCGCCGAGGCGCGCGCCGTCGGCTACGCCCGGCTGCGCCTCGACACGCTGCCCTCGATGAAGGAAGCGATCGCGATGTACCGCTCGCTCGGCTTCAGCGAGATCGCGCCGTACTGTACGAACCCGGTGCCCGGCGCGCTCTTCATGGAGCTCGATCTCCGCACCGGACGCGAGACGTCTTGATAGCGAAACGCCCGCTCGGGTGAGCGAGCTCGGCCACTTCCTCCGCGGGCGCGCGCGTCAGGCGCGCGCCGGCTCGGCGACCGAGGCGCGCAGCACCAGGCAGAGCGGGATCGTCGCCAGCACGACGACCGCCACGGTGAGGAGCGTCGCGGGGACGCCGACCGCGTCGCCCAGGAGCCCGTAGACCGACGGCGCGCCCGCCGAGGCGCCGATCGCCAGCGTGTAGTAGAGGCCGTAGGCGCGCGAGCGGCGGTCGGCGGTGACGAGGTC
>JBGPIS010000249.1:0-4466 GCA_041484965.1 Methylomirabilia bacterium | reverse complement strand
GTCATCGTGTAGGTCCCCGTGCGGATGTAGGTGTCCACCGGGTTCACGCCGGCGGCGCGGATGCGGACCAGCACCTGCCCCGGCCCCGGCTTCGGGTCGGGCACGTCGTCGAGCTGGAGCACCTCGGGGCCGCCGAACTTGTGGACCCGGATCGCCTTCATCCCGAGCCCCCCACCGAGGGAGCGCCTGGGGCGCCGAGGACTACGCCGCCCAGTGCAAACGCACCACCGGTCACCAGACGACGTCGCGTGAGGTTTGACATCCGTGGCCCTCCGTGGCGCGCATCTTCGCACCACCCACGAGCCCTCTGCCAGAGGTAAAATGAGGGCGCCGGAGCGGCCATGCCAAGAACGGTCCTCGAGCCGCGGTCCCAGGTCGAATATCTGTCGATCCTCGACAGCGCGGGCAGCCTCGACGCCGCGCTCGAGCCCAAGCTCTCCCCCGACGAGCTCCGGACGCTCTACCGCTCCATGGTGCTCGGGCGCCGCCTCGACGAGCGGATGGTGCGCCTGCAGCGCCAGGGCCGCGTCGGGACCTTCGCGCCGATCAAGGGCCAGGAGGCCTCCCAGCTGGGGAGTGTCTGCACGCTCCGGCCGACCGACTGGATGGTTCCCTCGTTTCGCGAGACGGCCGCGATGCTCTGGCGCGGCTGGCCGATCGAGAAGCTCCTGCTCTTCTTCGCGGGCTTCGTGGAGGGCGGCCAGCCTGCGCCCGCCCAGCACGACCTGCCGATCACGATCCCCGTCGCGACGCAGCTCCCGCACGCGGTCGGCCTCGCGTACGCGGCGCAGTACCGCGGCGACGACGCGGTCGTGATGGTGTACTTCGGGGACGGCGCGACGAGTGAGGGCGACTTCCACGAGGCGCTGAATTTCGCCGGCGTCTGGCACGTCCCCGTCGTGTTCGTCTGCCAGAACAACCAGTGGGCGATCTCGGTGCCGCTCAAGAAGCAGACGCACTCGAAGACGATCGCCCAGAAGGCGCTCGCCTACGGGCTGCCCGGGATCCAGGTGGACGGCAACGACGTGCTCGCCGTCTACGCGGCCGCCCGCGAGGCGGTGGACCGCGCCCGCGCGGGCGGCGGGCCCACGCTGATCGAGTGCGTCACCTACCGCCTCGGCGTCCACACGACCGCCGACGATCCGACCAAGTATCGCAGCGAGGAAGAGGTGAAGATGTGGGAGCAGAAGGACCCGCTCACGCGCTTCACCGCGTACATGAAGGACAAGGGCCTCTTCGAGGAGGGGCTCGAAACGACGATCGACGCGGAGATCGCGGAAGCGGTGCGGCGCTTCGAGGCGACGCCGCCGCCCGATCCGCTCGCGATGTTCGATCACGTCTTCGCCGAGCTGCCGCCGCACCTCCGGGAGCAGCGCGACGAGCTGGCCGCCCGCCTGCGCGGGGCCGGGGCGCCCGCGCCCGAGGCGCCCGAGACGCCGCCGCGCGCGACGCCGATGCGCGGCCAGCGGCTGACCCGCCGATGATCCCGCACCTACGGCAGGCCACCCTCGATTGGAGTCGGGCTGACGCGCCCGATAAACGAAGCCGCCCGCGCCTGCCGCAGGCCACCCGCGGTGGGAACCGGGCTCGAGCGTTCGATACATGACCAAGCTCAACATGGTGAAGGCGCTGAACCAGGCGCTCTTCGAGGAGATGGCGCGCGACCCCGACGTGCTGATCCTCGGCGAGGACGTCGGCGTGGACGGCGGCGTCTTCCGCGTCACCGACGACCTCCAGCGCAAGTTCGGCTCCCAGCGCGTGATCGACAGCCCCCTCGCCGAAGCGGCGATCATCGGCACCGCGGTCGGCATGGCGCTCTACGGGCTCAAGCCCGTCTGCGAGATCCAGTTCTCCGGCTTCGCGTTCCAGTGCTTCCACCAGATCGAGAACCACGCGGCCCGCTACCGCGTGCGCTCGCAGGGACGCTTCCACTGCCAGATGGTGATCCGCATGCCCTACGGCGGCGGCGTCCGCGCGCTGGAGCACCATACGGAGTCGGAGGAGCAGTTTTACGCTCACATCCCGGGGCTCAAGATGGTGATCCCGTCCGGCCCCCGGAACGCGCGGGCCCTCCTCGCGAGCGCGATCCGCGATCCCGATCCCGTGATCTTCTTCGAGTCGAAGGCGCTCTACCACGCGGCGAAGGAGGAGGTCCCGGAGGAGAGCGAGACCTTCCCGATCGGGAAGGCCCAGGTCGTGCGCGAGGGCCAGGATCTCACACTGATCAGCTACGGCGCCATGCTGCGCGTGGCGCGGGAGGCGGCCGATGTGCTCCAGGCCGAGGACGGCGTCGAGGCCGAGGTGATCGATCTCCTCAGCATCTCGCCTCTCGACCGCGCGGCGATCGTGGGGTCGGTGACGAAGACCGGACGCGCGGTGGTCGTCCACGAAGCGCCGCGGAGCTTCGGGCCCGGCGCGGAGATCGCCGCGTCCATCATGGAGGGCGCGTTCCTCTCGCTCGAGGCGCCCGTGCGCCGCGTGACCGCGCACGACGTGTCGTTCGTCGGCTTCGCGCGCGAGAAGGCGACCGTGCCCGACGTCCCGCGCGTCGTCGCCGCCGCGCGCGAGACGCTCGCGTTCTAGGCATGCCGCGTCCCTTCGTCCTGCCCGACTTGGGCGAGGGTCTGACCGAGGCCGAGATCGTCAAGGTGCTCGTCAGCGAAGGCGATGTGATCGCCGAGGACGCGCCGCTCCTCGAAGTAGAGACCGACAAGGCCACGGTCGAGATCCCGTCGCCAATGAGCGGGCGCGTGGCGACGATCCACGTGCGGCCGGGGCAGACGGTCAAGGTCGGCGCGGTCCTCGTCACGTTCGACGACGAAACGGGGCGAGGGGGCGGGCGCCCCTCCTCGACCACGATAACTACCTCGGGTCTCGGAGAGGCACCCGCCCCCTCGCCCCGAGCGGCCGCCGCAGGTCCCGAGCCCGCGGCGGCGTCGGGGGCAGCCCCAGCCGGCGCGAGCGTGGGGCCTGTGCCCGCCGCGCCGGCGACGAGACGGCTCGCTCGCGAGCTTGGCTTGGATCTGCGTGCCGTCCGGGGAACGGGGCCGGGCGGGCGAGTGACCGACGACGATGTGCGCGCCGCGACCGCCAGCCCGCGTTCCGCGACGCCCGCGCGCGCCGCCGAGCTAGCCGCGCCCGAGCGGCCCGTCGTCGCCAAGCCGCTCGCACCTGTCGGCGTCGAACTGCCGGCGTTACCCAAGTTCGAGCAGTGGGGCCCCATCGAGCGCCAGGCGCTCTCGCATCTCCGGCGCACGATCGCCGAACGCATGACGCTCTCGGCGACGCTCATCCCGCACGTGACGCACTTCGACCGCGCCGATATCACCGACCTCGACGCGATCATTCGCCGGAACGTCGAGCCGGCGCGGGAGCGCGGCCTCACGCTCACGCTGACGAGCTTCCTGCTAAAGGCCGCGGCGCTCGCCCTCGGCGAGCACCCGCGGTTCAATGCGAGCCTCGATCCCGCCGCCGGAGAGCTGATCCTCAAGCGCTACTACCACCTCGGCATCGCCGTCGCGACCGAGCGCGGCCTGATCGTCCCCGTGATCCACGACGTGGACAAGAAACCGCTCCTCGAGCTCCAGCGCGAGCTCGCCGCGCTCGCGCAGCGGGTGCGCGACGGCAAGGCCACGCTCGACGACCTGCGTGGCGGGACGTTCACCATCACCAACATCGGCGCGCTCGGCGGCACGGGCGCGATCCCGATCATCAACTACCCCGAAGTTGCGATCCTCGGCGTCGCGCGCGCGCGGGAGGAGCCGGTCGTCCGCGAGGGCCGGATCGTCCCGCGGGTCCTGCTGCCGCTCTCGCTCACGTTCGACCACCGCGTCGCCGACGGCGCCGACGGCGCGCGCTTCGCCGCCGACATCGTCCGCCGGCTCGAGCGGCCCGAGCAGCTCCTCCTCGAGTGGTGAGCCCCTGATCCCCTCGGCGCCTTCGTAGCAGAGTGAGGATAGCTTGGAGTACGATGCCGCCCACGATGGCCCCTCACCCTCCCGCCGTCACTGCTCGCAAGGCATTCATCATCTCGCTCGTCCTTGGCTTCCTCGTGGCGCCGATCATGGTCGAGGCTCAGGCGCCGGCGAAGGTGCACCGGATCGGTTTCCTCTCGGCCCGCCCGCCCACCGATAACCCGTATTTCCTCGAGTCCTTCCGGCAAGGACTGCGAGAGCTGGGCTATGTGGAAGGTCAGAACATCGCGATCGAGTACCGGTTCGCGGAGGGGAGGCCTGAGCGGCTGCCTGCGCTCGCCGCCGATCTCGTTCGCCTGAAGGTGGACGTCATCGTGACCGCGGGCCCGCCCGCTCCTGAGGCCGCCAAGCAGGCGACCGGCACGATCCCTATCGTCTTCGCCGTCGCTGCCGACCCTGTTGCCGTGGGACTCGTCGGAAGCCTGGCGCGGCCCGGCGGCAACATCACCGGGCTGGCCAGCATTTCTCCGGAGCTGATCGGGAAGCAGTTGG
>JBGPIS010000248.1:0-4514 GCA_041484965.1 Methylomirabilia bacterium | reverse complement strand
CGATCTTGCCCTGGGCCACGCGCTCGACGAACCGGTACGGGCCCGCGCATATGGGCTTCGTCCCGAACTTGTCGCCCAGCTCCCGGGCCGCCTTCGGGGAGACCATCTTGCCGGCGCGGTGCGTGAGCGCGGCCAGCAGCGGCACCAGCGGCTGCGAGAGGTTGAGCCGCACACTGAGGTCGCTGAGCACGTCCACGCTCTTGATCTCGCCGATCTCGGACTTCCGGAACGAGCCGGGCGTGTTGAGATGGCGCTCGATGTTGAAGCGCACGGCCTCGGCGTTGAAGGGCTCGCCGTCGTGGAACTTGACGCCCGGGCGCAGCTTGAGCACGACCGAGCGGTTGTCGGGCGCCCACTCGTAGCCCGTGGCGAGCTGCGGCACGATCTTCAGCTCGGGCGTGACGTCGAAGAGCTTGTCGCAGAGCGCGGCGAAGACCAGCCGGCCCACGTAGGCGCGGCTGATGGTCGGGTCGAGCGCGTCGGGGTCGTCGTTGAGGCCGATGCGCAGCACGCTCTGCGCGGAGGCTGGATCGGTGGCCAGCAGCACGACCGCGCCCAGGGTCGCCAGGATGCGCTTGCAGTTCATGTCCGGGGCTCCTCCGTGGGCTCGCCGGTCAGGGTCCCGCGGCAGTCCACCGCGACCGCTCCCTCGCCGGCGCGCCGCACGATCAACGGGTTGACTTCGAGATCGACGAGTCGCGAGCCGAGGTCGGTCGCGAGCCACGACACGCGGACCACGGCATCGGCGATGGCCTCGACGTCGAGGGGCGGCCGGCCGCGCGCGCCCCTGAAGAGCGGCGCCGCGGCGAGCGAATCGAGCATGGCCCGGGCGCGCTCGGCGCTCACCGGCGCCGGCGCCAGTACCACGTCCTTCAGGATCTCGACCGCGATGCCGCCGAGGCCGACCACCACGACGGGGCCGAAGTGCGGGTCGCGCCGCGCGCCGACGATGACCTCGGCCTCGCCGCGGATCGTCTCCTGCACCGCGAAGCCGTCGAGACGGGCATGGGGCATCGAGCGGGCGAGAGCCGACACCATCTCGCGTGCCGCCGCCGCCACCGCCTCCAGCGACACCAGGCCGAGCCGCACCGCGCCCACGTCGCTCTTGTGCACGATCTGGCGGGACACCGCCTTCAGCACGACGGGGAAGCCGATGCCCGCCGCGGCCTGCGCCGCGGCCTCGGGCGTCGCCGCCACCGCCTCGCGGGCCACCCGAACGCCGTAGCTCTCGATGAGGTGCCGCACCTCGCGCTCGGCGAGCGGGCCCGCGGGAACGCGTGCGAGCTCGTGTCCGTCCCCCAGGCCCGCCGGCCGCGCCACCGCCGGCGCCGGCGCGGCGCGGAGCGCGTCGTGCTCGGCGACGAGCGCGAGCACGCGCAGCGCGTCCTCGAAGCGGTCGAAGTAGAACTGGCCGATGTCGCTCAGGGCCTTCCTGGGCGCCGCCGCCGCCGCGCCGGGCGTCAGCGTGATCATGACCGGCTTGTCGGCCGCCTGTGCCGCCTCGCCGATCAGCCGCGTGCGCTTCGTGAAGAACGGCATCGAGGTGAGAATCGCGAGACCGTACGCCACGCCCGGATCGGCGAAAAGGATGCGCGCCACGTCGCCGGCGATCTCGATCTCTTCCGGCTGCTTGCGTCCGCCGAGGTCGACCGGGTTGTCGGCCTGCGGTGGCAGCAGGATCTCGCCGAGCCTGGCGCGCGTCGCCGGCGAGAGGACGGCGAGCGGGAGCCCGAGCTCGGTGACGCGGTCGGCGGCGATGCCAGTGCCGCCGCCCGAGGACGAAAGAATTCCGACGCCTCCGCGGCGGGGCTTGCCGTGACGGACGAGGAAGTGGGCGGCGCGCACCATGTCGTCCGGATCGTGGGCGATCACGGCGCCTTCCTCGCGGCACACGGCCTGGAACACCTCGAACGAGCCGGCGAGGCTCGCCGTGTGAGAGCGCGCCGAGGCCACGCCAGCCTCGGTGCGTCCAGTCTTGACGAGGAGCAACGGCTTTCCTGCCTGCCGCGCGGCGGCGGCGCACCGCCGGAAGCGCGCGCCGTCGAGCAGGCCCTCGACGTAGACACAGATGGCCTCCGTGGCCGGATCGTCGACCATGTACTCGAGGAAATCGCAGATCTCGAGGTCCGACTGGTTGCCGAGTGAGACGCAGGAGCGGAAGCCGATGCCGTCGGCGGCGGCGCGGTCGAAGATGGAAACCATGAGCGCGCCGCTCTGGCTGACGAGGCCGATGGCGCCGTCGCGCAGCCGGTCGGTGTCGAGCACCACCGAGGAGCAGAGCGCCAGGCGGTGATGCGGCACGATGATGCCCAGGCAGTTGGGCCCGACGAGGCGCAGGCCGGTGCGGCGGGCGATCTCGACCAGAGCCGCCTGACGCGCGCTCCCCTCCACGCCCGCTTCGGCGAACCCGGTGGAGATGATGACGCAGCAGCCGACGCCGGCCTCCGCCGCCTCGGCCACGCTCTGAACGAGCGCGTCGGCGGGCACGGCGAGGATAGCGACGTCCGCGGGCGCCGGCGCCGCGGCGATCGACGGGTACGCCTTGCGCCCGACCACCTCGCTGCGCCGCGGGTTGATCGGGTAGATCTCCCCCGCGAAGCCATGACCCACCAGGAAGTGCATGATGCGGCCGCCGAACTTCTCCCTGCTGTCGGAGGCACCGAACACCGCGACCGAGCGCGGATGCAGGATGCGCTCGGGGCCGACGCGCGGCGCGGCGCGCTCGCCGGCCAGCTCCGCGGTGTGCAGGACCGCCGCGTTCGGCGCCGCCCTCACACGAACGCCGGCATGCCGAGGAGCTCGCGCCCGATGATCAGGCGCTGGACGTTGGCCGTGCCGTCGATGGCGGTCAGCATGCAGCAGTCGCGCCAGCAACGCTCGACCCCGGCCTCGACGGCCAGGCCCCACGCGCCCATGCTCTCCATCGCCACCTGGCAGGTGCGGATCGCGGTCTCGACCGCGAACAGCTTCGCCATGGACACGTCGCATGGCGCGCGCCGGCCGGCGTCGAGGATGGAGAGCGCGTTGAGACAGAGGAGCCGCGCCGCCTGCAGCCGCGTCGCGGCCTCGGCGAGCGCCATCTGCACGCCCTGGAACTTGCCGATCGGGCGACCGAACGCGACGCGGTCCTTCGCATACTGCACGGCGATGTCGAGGGCGTGGCGGGCGATGCCCACCGCCTGAATCCCGATGAAGACGCGCGAGGACTCGATGCCGCGATGGAACTGCTCGGCACCCGCCCCGGCGGTGCCGAGGATGTTTTCCTTCGGCACGCGCACGTCCTTGAACGTCAGCTCGGCGAAGGAGAGGTTCCGGATGCCGACCGCCTCCATCTCGCGGCTCTCCCAGGGCGAGACCGACCGCTCCAGGACGAGCCGGCTCAGGCCGCCCTCGGCGTCGACCACCATCAGCGTCATCAGGTCGCTCACGCCGCCGAGCTTGATCCAGCGCTTCTGGCCGTTGACGACGTAGCCATCGCCCTGCAGCACGGCGGTGGTCTTGAACCCGCGCATGTCCGAGCCGGCCTGGGGCTCGGTGATGGCGGCGGTCGAGACCCAGTCGCCGGAGAAGAGCTTCGGGAGCCAGCGGCGCTTCTGCTCCGCGTTGCCGAGGTAGTTGATGGTGCGCGGCGGGACCACCTCGGCCAGCACGACCGGCCCGCGGGCGAGCGCCTCGAGGAGCAGCCCGTAATCGACGTAGCTCAGGCCGGCGCCGCCGAAGTCGCGGCTGATCGTGCTGCCGAGGTAGCCGAGCGGCTCGAGCGCCCTGTAGATACGGCGCACGTGATCGGCGGTGAGCTTCTGGCCTGCGGGCACGCTCGCGGCGACGGGCGCGACCACCCGCTCGACGACGTCGCGCGCGAGTGCTTGAAGTCCGAGCTGCGCCTTGGTCTCGATGAACGACATGTCAGTGCCCCTTGAAGACGGGCGCGCGCTTCTCACGGAACGCCGCCACCCCTTCCCGGAAGTCGTCCGAGGCGCTGCCGATCTCGGCCCAGCGGGTCTCGAGCTCCTGCGCCACGCTCGGCCCGAGCCAGTACTGAGCGCGCACCGTCTCCTTGACCGCGCGGAAGGTGATCGGCGCGCCACGCGCGACGCGCGCCGAGAGGCGCGCCACCTCGGCGTCGAACGCAGCGTCCGGGATCACACGCGAGACGAGCCCGATGTCGCGCGCCTCCTCGGCGCTCATGTCCTCGCCGAGGATCAGCATGTCGAGCGTGCGGTTGCGGCCGATGTAGTGCGCGAGCCTGACGAGGCTCATGCCCCAGCTCGGGACGACGCCGAGATAGGCGTCACCCGTACGGAACCTGGCCGTCGAGGATGCGAGGCGGACGTCGCATGCCATGGCGATGGCGAAGCCGCCCCCGATGCACCAGCCGCGGATCGCCGCGATGACCGGCTTGGGAATCCCTTCGAGCCGGTCCACGACGCGGCGGCCCAGCTCGCGGAAGCTGACGGCCTCAGCCGCCGCGCGCGGCCCGCTCGCGAGGTCGGCCCCCGCGGAGAAGGCCTTGG
>JBGPIS010000247.1:0-4516 GCA_041484965.1 Methylomirabilia bacterium | reverse complement strand
AGGAACACCTGGGGGTGGCGGACGATGGCGCGCCCGACGGCCACGCGCTGCCGCTGGCCGCCCGAGAGCTGGCGCGGCTTGCGCTTGAGCAGCTCCTGGATGCCGAGGATCTCGGCCGCGTCCTGCACGCGCTTGGCGATCTCCGGCTTCGGGAACTTCCGCATCTTGAGCCCGAACGCCATGTTGTCGTAGACGCTCATGTGCGGGTAGAGGGCGTAGTTCTGGAAGACCATGGCGATGTCGCGGTCCTTGGGCGGCAGGTCGTTGACGACCCGGTCGCCGATCGAGATCTCGCCCGAGGTGATCTCCTCGAGCCCCGCGATCATCCGCAGCGTGGTGGACTTGCCGCACCCCGAGGGGCCGACGAGCACGACGAACTCCTTGTCGCGGACGTGGAGGTTCACGTCCTTGACGGCGTGCACCTCGTCGTACTTCTTGTTGAGGCCCTTCATCATCACCTGCGCCATGGATCTCTCCTTTAGCCCTTCACGGATCCGGTGAGGCCGGCCACGTAGTGCTCGACGAAGAAGGCGAACACGAAGGCGACCGGGATCGAGCCGAGCAGCGCGCCCGCCATCAGCGGCCCCCAGTAGAAGACGTCGCCGCGGATCAGCTCCGAGACGACGCCGACGGGCACCGTCTTCTGCTGCGTCGTGGACAGGAAGACGAGGGCGTAGATGAACTCGTTCCAGGACAGCGTGAAGGCGAAGATGCCCGCCGACAGGATCCCCGGCATCGCGATGGGGAAGATGATCCTCACCATGGCCTGGACCCGGGTGGCCCCGTCGATCCGGGCGCACTCCTCCAGCTCCTTCGGGATCGTCTTGAAGTACCCCATGAGGAGCCAGGTGCAGAACGGGATCAGGAAGGTCGGGTAGGTGAGGATCAGGGCCCACGGCGTGTCCGTCAGGTGGAACGTCCGCGTGATCTCGGCGAGCGGGATGAAGAGCAAGGTGGGCGGCACCAGGTAGGTGACGAAGATCGACGTCCCGAGGCTCCCGGCCAGGTTGAACCTGAGGCGCGCGAGCGCGTAGCCGGCCAGCAGGCCGCAGAAGAGCGAGATCAGCGTCGAGACGATCGAGATGAACATCGTGTTGTAGAGCCAGGTGCCGAAGAGCGTCTCCGAGAAGAGGTAGCGGATGTGCTCGAGCGTCGGGTGCATCGTCCAGAAGGGCGAGTAGTTGGCGCGGTTCCACGGCCGGTAGAGCTCTCCGTCCGGACGGAACGTCGTCACGAGCATCCAGTAGAACGGGAACAGGAGCCCGAAGATGAAGGCGAAGAGCGGCGCGTAGAAGACGGCGACCTTCCGCCACCGGGAGCCTTCGATCATCGCCATCCTAGACGGTCTCCGTCCGCCGGATATACCAGAGCTGGAATATGACGACGACCAACAGCACCGGGAAGAGGGCGAGGGAGATCGCCGCGCCCTGGCCGAGGAGGCCCGCGCCGACGCCGATCTGGTAGGCGTAGGTCGCGAAGAGATGGGTCGCGTTCGCGGGCCCGCCCCGGGTGAGGACGTACACGAGCTGGAAGTCGGCGAAGGTCTGGATCACCGAGAAGAGGACCACGACCATGGTCACCGGCAGGAGCAGCGGCCACGTGATCTTCCAGAAGCGCTGCCTGGGGGTTGCGCCGTCGATCGCCGCCGCCTCCTGCAGCTCGGGGTTGATGGTCTGGAGACCCGCGAGGAGGCTGATCGCGTAGAACGGAACCCCGCGCCAGACGTTCACGATCATGATGGACACGAGCGCCAGGTACTCGTCGCCGAGCCAGTTGATCCGCTGCGTGATCAGGCCGAGCTGCCAGAGGCACCAGTTGATGACGCTGAACGTCGGGTCGAACAGCCACTGCCAGGCCAGGGTCGAGAGCACCGTCGGGATGATGAACGGCAGCAGGATGAACGCCCGCGCGAACCGCTTGGCGCGGAACTCCCGGTTCAGGAGCAGGGCGAGCCACATGCCGAAGGCGAGCTTGAACACCGTCGTCACGCCCGTGTAGACGAACGTGTTGACCGCCGCCCTGTGGAAGATCGTGTCGTTCCAGGCTTTCTCGAAATTCTTGAGGCCGACGTAGTCGCCCGGGTCGCCGACCGTCGCGCTCGTCACCGAGAGCCAGACGCCGCGCAGGAACGGGTAGGCGATGAACATGGTGAGGATCAGCGCGGTCGGCGCGAGCAGGAGGTACGCGAGGGAGCGCTCGTCCTCGAGGAGCCCGCCGAGCCCTCGCGCGGGCGAGACGCGGGAGCGGGGAAGCGCCGCCGTCGCGGCGCCTCCCCGGCCCCCGGCGATGGGTTTGACCGTCACGTCCTATCCGTAAATCTTCTTCAGCTCGCCCTCGGCCCACTTCACGGCGTCTGCGGGCGCCATGCCCTGGATGGCCTTGGCGTAAATGTCCGTGAGGATGTACTTCGTCTGGACCTCGGCGGCCTTGGCGTTCGGCGGTCCCGCGAAGCCCGGGGCCCTGCCGAGGCGCGCGGCGTCCCGGTACGGGAGCATGATCGGGTCTTCCTTCCAGATCGCGTGCTTCTCCCAGTCGGTCGTCGTGCCGACGGAGAACCCCTTCTGGCTGACGAACCACGGATCGAAGTTCTCCCTGGTCCCGAGCCAGAGCAGCAGGTCCTTGGCGAGCTTCTGGTTCTTTCCGTACTTCATGACCATGTGTGAGAACGGCACGTGGTAGGCGAACTGGCCCTTCGGGCCCTTCGGGAGCGTGGCGTGCAGGATGTCGGTCTTGAGCTGCTCGCCCTTGTCGGTCTTGTACTGGTCGGGCTTGCGGAGCGACTCGATGTAGATCGACGCGCCGTTGAGCGTCGCGCAGATCGTCCCCGAGAGGAACGCGCGGTTGTTGCTCGAGTCGTCCCACGCGAGCCCGCCCTCGTCGTGCGCGTCCTTCCAGAAGCCCACCATGAACTCCACCGACTCGAGGGTCTCCTTGCTGTTCAAGACCACCTTGCCGTTGGTGTCGACCTCGGCGCCGCCCCAGGACCAGAGGTACGGGTACGCGAACGCGGGCGCGTCGCCGAAGGTGTGGCCCATCGTCTGACCGATCGGGCGCCCCTTGGCCTTCAGCTTCTTGCCGAGGGCGCGATACTCCTCCCAGGTCGCGGGGAACTTCATCGCGCCTTCCTCGGCGAGCCACGACTTCCTGTACGCGATCATGAGGCCGACGACCGACCACGGGACCGCGATGAACTTGCCGCCCGAGACGGCGACGTCGCGCGACTGCTTGTAGAACCCGCCCTGCGCCTTGCCGATCTTCTCGGCCACGTCGGTGACGTCCACCACGCCCTTCTCGTACAGGTGCTGCCAGTTGTGCTGGGTCATGATGATGTCGGGGCCGCCGCCGCCCTCGATGGCCGCGGTGATGCGGGGCTGGATGTCGTTGGCGTTGATCGTCTCCAGCTTGATCGTCGCGCCGAGCGCCTTCTCGGCCTTCGGCAGGATCTCGTCGCGGAGGAGCTTGTCGGAGGCCGGCACGAAGTCCGCCCAGCGCACCATGTTGAGCGTCACGCCCTGCGCGTACGCCGGGGCCCGGCGCGCCGCCAGGACGCCTTCGAGACCCGTCGCCGCGACCGCCGCGGTGGCGCCGGAAACCTTGATGAACTGCCTACGGTTGATCCGCTTCGCATCCATTCGTGATCCTCCTTGATCAGTCACAGCCGGCGCGATCCCTGGATCGGCGTTGCTCGCGGCAGATGACCTCTTCCGACTCGGTTGAAGTGGGGTCGAACCTCCGAGAAAAGTGGAGAATTAGTAGCACTGAGGGAGCGAACGTGTCAACTGCTGATAGCGCCCCGCGCCATGACGCGGGTCGGGCGAAAACTGAAGGCCAGGAGCATCGCCGCGGCGCCGATCACGGTGGAGGTGATGTAGAGCCACGCGTAGGTGCCGAGGTGGTCGTGGATCCACCCGCCGGCGTAGGAGCCGAGCCCCATCCCCAGGGTCGAGACGAGGAAGACCGCCCCGTACGCCGTCCCCATCATTTTCTCGCCGAAGTACTCGCGCGTGACGAGCGCGTAGAGCGGCATCACGCCGCCGTAGGCCACGCCGAAGACGATCGCGGCCGAGTAGAAGCCCGCCGCGTCGCGCGTGAAGAGGTACGCGAACACCATCGCGGCCTGCAGGGCGAGCCCGGCGATCAGCGTCCGCTTGGCGCCGAAGCGGTCGGCGAGGAGACCGCAGCCGATCCGCCCGGCGATGGACGAGAGGCCGGAGACGCCGAACGCGGTCGCCGCCACCATCGCCGCGACGCCCTGGTCGATCGCGTGCGTCACCATGTGGAAGATTGGCCCCGAGTGCGCCGCGCAGCAGGCGAGGTGGGTGAGCGCGATCGCCCAGAACTGCGGCGCCCTCAGGATCTGGGACGTCGAGTAATCGCGCTGCGCCGTCGCGGTTCCGCCGCGGGCGACGGCGCCCATCTCGGCCGGCGCGTTCCGGATTAGCAGCGCGGCCGGGATGATGAGGATCCAGGCGAGGTCGCCGAGCACGAGCATCGCCATGCGCCAGTCCCAGAGGCT
>JBGPIS010000246.1:0-4529 GCA_041484965.1 Methylomirabilia bacterium | reverse complement strand
TGGTCGTGCCCAAGCTCTACTTCTGGAAGAGCGCCAAGTGGCTCCGCGCCTTCGAGTTCCTCGACGTCAACCCCCCGGGCTTCTGGGAGCAGAACGGCTACCACATGAAGGCCGACCCGTGGCGGGAGGAGCGCTACTCCGTCCATGAGTGTCTGGCGTTTCAACAGATGCGCGCGGAGGCCGCGCGAAAGCTCGGCGACCGGTAGCTCGCGCGCCGGCGCGCGAGCGCGAGCCCGCCGCCGGCGAGGGCGGCCAGCGCGGCGGCCAGGAAGGTCGCCGCGAAGCCGACCGCGTCCACGCCGAACCCGGCGCCGAGCGCGCCGAGCCCGATCCCGAGCTCGAGCGCCGTGTAGTACGTCCCCATCGCGCGCCCGCGACTCGCCGCGGCGACAACGTCCACGCACCAGGCCAACAGCGCCGTCGTCGCCGCGCCGAAGCCCGCCCCGTAGAGCGCCCCCGCCGCCACGAGGCTCGCAGCGCTGTTCGCGAGCGCCAGGACGCCGAGCGCCGCCGCCGCCAGCAGGAGCCCGCCGGCGGCCACGGCGCCGCGCCCGACGCAGTCCGAGAACCGCCCCGCAGAGGTTCGAACGGCGGCGATGACGAGGGCGAACACGAGGAAGAACAGCCCCGCGTTCACCCCCTGCTGACTGGCGTGGATCGGCAGGAACGTCACGAGGGCGCCGTAACCCAACATCATCAGGAACACGATCGCCGACGGGAAGAGCGCCCCGGCGCTCAGCAACGCCCCGGGCGTGAAGGGGATCCTCTCGCGGCTCCGCGCCGTCTCCGGCAAGCGCTGCGTCAACAGCAGCGCGATCAGGGCGACCGCGGCCGCGAGCCCGAACAGGACGGGGAAGCCCGCCCGGTCGATGACCGCGAGTCCGGCGAGCGGCCCGAACGCCATCGCGAGATTCGCGGCGGCGCCGAAGTTCCCCATCACGGCGCCCCGGCGGTCGGGCGGGGCGAGATCGGCGACGACAGCGCTTGCCGCCGTGGGATAGAGCCCCATGCCGCAGCCGTGCAGCAGACGCACGGCAAGGAGCCCGAGCGCCCCGACGGTCAGGTTGTACGCGAGCGAGGCGACGGCGAACACGAGCGCGCCGGCCAGCATGAGCGGCCGGCGCCCGTGACGGTCGGCCGCCCAGCCCGCCCAGGGCCGCACCAGCATCGCCGCGAACGCAAAGGCGCCGAGCACCCCGCCGATCGCCCGGTCCGAAATACCGAGGGCCCGCGCGTGAAGGGGCAGAGCCGCCAGCAGCAGGAAGAAGGACACGAAGAATGCGAAGGCGCCGCCCCAGAGGAGCCGGAGCGACGCCGTCAAGCGCCGAGGAACTCCGCGAGCAGCCGACGGAACGCCACCGGCTGGTCGCCGGGCACCGTGTGACCGGCCCCGGGCACCTCGACGAGCCGCGCGTGGGGATTCGTCTCCAGCATCCGCTTGGCGATCTCCGGCGAGAGCACGTCGGAGTCGGCGCCGCGCACCACCATGACGGGGCAGGCGATCGCCTGCCAGAGCGGCCAGAGGTCGATCGCGTCGCGCCAGCGGCCGGTACGCACCGCCTCGCGGATCGCGCGGTCGTACTTCCAGACGTGCCCGCCGTCGACCTTCCGCGTGGCGTGGAGCACGCGGTGGCGGAGCATCGCCTCCGTGTAGCGCGGGTTCGCCGCGCGCGCGAACGCGACGGCCTCCTCCAGATTCTCGAAGCGCTCCGGCGTGGACGCCATCATCTTGCCCACGCGCATCCGGCCGTCGGGCGCGACGTCGGGGCCGATGTCCACGACCATGAGGCTGTCCATCCGGCGCGGCTGGCGTCCCGCGAACGCGATCGCGACCCGCCCGCCCAGCGAGAGCCCGACGATCGAGAAGCGCGCGAGCGCGAGCGCCTCGGCGAACGCGGCGAGGTCGTCGGCCATCGTCCCCACGGTGTAGTCGCCGTCGGGCGCCGGGTCGGAGTCGCCGTGGCCCCGCTGGTCGAGGGCCAGGACGCGGTGGCGGCTGCCGAGGGCGCGCGCCTCGTCGTCCCAGGTGCGGGCGTGACCGGTGATGCCGTGGAGCATCACCACCGCGGGCGCCGCGGGGTCGCCCCACTCCGTGAAGTGAAACTGCTGGCCGTGCAGGACGAGCGTTCGATCGGTGTGCATGCAGAATTCTAGCAGGAACCTGCTACGATCCCGTCATGGCGCACGCCCACCGCCAGCCGACGCCCGCCGCGCGCTCCCGCGGCAAGCTGACCACGACGCTCGTCCTGACGGTCGCGTTCCTCGTCGTCGAGATCGCCGGCGCACTCTGGACGGGGAGCCTCGCCCTCCTCGCCGACGCAGGCCACATGCTGACCGACGTCGGCGGCCTCGGGCTCGCCCTCTTCGCGATCCGGGTGGCCGCGCGCCCGCCGACGCCGGCGAAGACCTACGGCTACTACCGCGCCGAGATCCTCGCGGCCCTCGTGAACGCGCTCGTCCTGCTCGTCGTCGCGGGCGCGATCCTCTGGGAGGCGTACCGGCGACTCCTGGCCCCGTCCGAGGTGCTGGGCGGCCCCATGCTCGCGATCGCCGCGGCGGGCCTCGTCGTGAACGGCGCGTGCGCGTGGCTGCTCCACGAAGGCGCGGGCGCGAGCCTCAACGTCCAGGCCGCGTACCTCGACGTGCTGGCGGACGCGATCAGCTCCGTGGCCGTCATGCTCGCCGCGGGGACCGTGCTACTGACCGGCTGGACGCTGGCGGACCCGCTCGCGTCCGTCGCGATCGCGCTCGTCATCGTGCCGCGGACGTGGGCGCTCCTCCGCCAGGCGGTGAACGTCCTGCTCGAGGGGACGCCGCCCCATCTGGACCTGGGCGAGATCGAGGGCGCGATCGTGCGCGTCGCGGGCGTCCGGCGCGTGCACGACCTCCACGTGTGGACCCTCACCTCGGGGCGCGAGGCGATGAGCGCCCACGTCGTCGTGGACGACGTCGGCGTGAGCGAGCGGCTGCAGCGCGAGCTCCACGAGGTCCTGCACGCGCGCTTCGGCATCGACCACACGACGATCCAGCTCGAGACCGAGCCGCCCGCGGTGCTGCGCATCCAGGGGCCCACTTCGGTATAGTTGGGGCCCGGAGGGATATTCATGGCCACGTTCGCTATCAACGACAGAGCGGTGATCTTGAAGTCCGAAGACGACGTCGCCGTCGCCAAGGCGGAGATCCCGGCCGGCACGATCCTCGAGGACGGCGGGAGCCGCATCGAAGTCCGCCAGGACATCCGGCCCGGCCACAAGGTGGCCCGCCGCGCGGTGAAGACGGGCGCGGCGGTGCGCCGCTACGGCCAGATCATCGGCTTCGCCACGCAGGACATCGCCGCCGGCGACCACGTCCACACCCAGAACCTGGGCATCGGCGAGCTCCAGCGCGAGTACGAGTTCTGCACCGACGTCCGTCCCGTGGACTTCTACCCGCCCGAGAAGATCCGCACGTTCGACGGCTTCAAGCGCGACGACGGGCGCGTCGGCACCCGCAACTACGTCGCGATCATCTCGGGCGTGAACTGCTCGGCGAGCGTCAGCCAGTTCGTGAAGGACAAGTTCCGCGACGTTTCAAAGGACTTCCCGAACGTGGACGGCGTGCTCGCGATCACCCACAAGTCGGGCTGCGGGACGAAGCTGTTCGGCGAGGACCACCTGGCGCTCCAGCGCGTGCTCGCGGGCTACGCCAAACATCCGAACGTCGCCGCCTACATCCTGATCGGCCTCGGCTGCGAGGTGAACCAGGCGGCGGTCATGGTCGACCGCCAGCGCATGGCCGCGCCGGGCCACCCCGAGCGCAAGCCCTTCCTCGTCAACATCCAGGAGGCGGGCGGGATCCGGAAGACCGTCGAGCGCGCCGCGGCGGAGGTGGCGAAGCTCCTGCCGCAGGCGAACGCGGCCCGGCGGACGAAGCAGCCGGTGTCGGAGCTCACACTCGCCACCAACTGCGGCGGCTCGGACGCGAACTCCGGCATGACGGCGAATCCGGCGCTCGGCTGGGCCGTGGACGAACTGGTGCGCTACGGCGGCACGGGCGTGCTCGCCGAGACGCCCGAGATCTACGGCGCCGAGCACCTCCTGATCCGGCGCGCGATCAACGAGGGCGTCGCCAAGAAGCTCATCGATCGCTACAAATGGTGGGAGTGGTATTGCCGCGGGATCGAAGCCATGGACAACAACCCGGCGCCCGGCAATAAAGCCGGCGGCATCACGACGGTCTTCGAGAAATCCTTGGGCGGCGTGACCAAGGGCGGGACGACGCCGATGATGGACGTCTTCATGTACGGCGAGCCGATCACGACGAAGGGCTTCGTCTTCATGGACACGCC
The DNA here is from genome assembly GCA_041484965.1 of Methylomirabilia bacterium. Taxonomy (GTDB): domain Bacteria; phylum Methylomirabilota; class Methylomirabilia; order Rokubacteriales; family CSP1-6; genus JBGPIS01. The sequence continues at coordinate 202 of JBGPIS010000246.1, read as the reverse complement.
CGGCCACGACCCCGTCTCGATCACGGGCCTCGTCGCCGGCGGCTGCAACCTCATCTGCTTCACCACCGGGCGCGGCTCCGTCTTCGGCTGCAAACCCGTGCCGTCCATCAAGCTCGCGACGAACTCGCTCATGTACCGCCACATGCAAGAGGACATGGACATCAACTGCGGCGTCATCCTCGAGGGCACGCCGCTCGAGACC
>JBGPIS010000245.1:0-4557 GCA_041484965.1 Methylomirabilia bacterium | reverse complement strand
GGCTGCATGGCGACGTTCGTCCACCGCCATCCGGTCATGCTCGCCCACCAGTGGGCGAGCCTCGACGTGCTCTCCGGCGGCCGCGCCTGGCTGGCCGTGTGCCTCGGCGGGCCGAGCGACGCGAACGCCGCTCAGGCGGCCGAGCACGCCGTCATGGGCATCGCCTCCGCGGAGCGGGTGGGGCGCCTGGAAGAGGGGATCGCTATTCTGAGGAAGCTCTTCACGGAGAAGAACGTCTCCCACCACGGCCGGTTCTACTCGTTCGACGGCGTCACGCTCCAGCCCACGCCCGTGCAGAGCCCGTGTCCGATCTGGATCGCGTCCAACCCGACGGGGCTCACGTGGAAGGGCGGCGCCTCCGCGTCGGAGGCGGTCGTCGAGCGCTCCTTCCGCCGCGTCGGGCGCCTGGCCGACGGCTGGATGACGAACAAGCTCTCGCCGGCCGAGTTCCGCGCCCAGTTCGAGCGCGTCCAGACGATGGCGAAGGAAGAAGGGCGCGATCCCATGAAGCTCGGCAGCGCCCTCTACCACAACATCCACATCGACGAGGACCGCCGGAAGGCGCTCGAGGAATCGAAGGCCTTCCTCGACACCTACTACACGGCGAAGTTCACCCAGGAGTTCGTCGAGCAGTGGACGGTCGCGGGAAGCCCGAAGCAGTGCGTGGAGCAGCTGCGGGCGTACTTCGCCGCCGGCGTCGGGCACATGGCATTGCGGCTCACCTCCTGGGACCAGCAGGGCCAGCTCAAGCGGTTCCTCGACGAGGTGGCACCCGCGTTTGGAGGCCGCTGAATGCTCCGTGGCATCGACCACATCGTCATCGCCGTCCCTGAGCTCGAGGTCGCCAGGAAGAGCTACGAAGCGCTCGGCTTCACCGTGGTGCCGGGAGGCCGGCACCCGGTCGGCACGCACAACGCGCTCATCGCCTTCGCCGACGGCTCGTACATCGAGCTGATCGCCTTCTACGAGGCGAACCCCGCGCACAAGTGGTGGGCGCCGCTCCAGAAGGGCGGCGGGCTGGTGGACTTCTGCATGCAGACCGACGACCTCCAGGGCGACACGCGAGCGTTCAGGACCGCGGGAGTCGCCATCGACGACCCGTCGCCGCTCTCGCGCGTGCGCCCTGACGGCTACCGGCTCAAGTGGGTGCTCTCGATCCCGCGCGAGGGCCACCGCGGCGTCGCGCCGTTCCTCATCCAGGACGAGACGCCGCGCGAGGAGCGCATCCCGCGCCAGACGTCGCACGAGAACGGCGTCACCGGCATTGGAACCGTCACGGTCGCGGTGACCGACGTGGCGCCGGCGCGCACGTGGTACGCGGATGTGCTGAAGCAGGCGGGCCGCCCCGCCCGGCGGCCCGACCTCGACGCCGCCGGAGTCCAATTCACGGTGGGCCCGCATACGCTCGAGTTCGTGATGCCGCGCGGGGCTTCCGGCCCCCTGCGTGAGTGGCTCGAGACGCGCGGCTCCTCGCCGTACTCGGCAACGCTGAAGGCGGGGAAGGCGATCCCGCTCGATCCGACGAAAACCCTCGGGGCGAAGCTCGCCCTGATCTGAACCGAGGAGAGACCCCATGAGCCACGCACGGAAATGGGCGACCCCGCTCGTCGCCCTCCTCGTCCTGGCCGGAGGCGCGGCGGGCGCCCGGGCCCAGCAGCAGCCGGTGACGCTCGCATTCGCGACGCTGGACACGGGGAGCGCGTGGTACGTCTACGGCGCGACCATGGCGGAGATCTTGCGCAAGGCGCTCCCGCCCGGCTCGAACATCGACGTGAAGCCGCGCGCAGGGGGCGTCGGCAACCCGCGGCTCGTGGCGAAGAACGAGACCCCGATCGGCTTCGCCTTCACCGTGACCAACCGCTGGGCGTACGAGGGCAAGGAGGCCTACGATCAGAAGCTCGACAACCTGCGCGCGCTCGTCGGCGGCCTCGACACCTACTATATGGTCGCGGTCGCCTCGAAGAAGCTCGGCATCGGCTCGATGAAGGAGATCCGCGACAAGAAGCTCGGCATCAAGGGCACCACGCAGCCCGTCGGCTCGCTCGGCGAGTTCTCGGCGCGGCAATTGTTCAAGTCCGCCGGGATCGGCTACGCCGACATCAAGGCCTGGGGAGGCTCGATGCAGCACGCAGGCTACAACGTCATCGTGGACGCGTTCAAGGACGGGCGCGTGGACGTGCTCTTCGCCGTGGTGACGCCCAAGCACCCGTCGGTCAGCGAGATCGCGAACGGGGTGGACGTGAGGTTCCTCGGCCTCGACGCCGACACGATCAAGGCGCTGGCGCCGCTCGGTTACGTGCCCGCGACCATGCCGGCGAACACCTTCAAGGGCCAGACGGAGCCCGTCCAGACGGTCGGCTTCCCGACCGTGGTGATCACCAACAAGGAGATGCCCGAGCCGCTCGCGTACACGATCACCAAGGCGATCATCGAGAACAAGGACGCGCTCGTGCGCGGCCACGCCGGGCTCGCCGAGTTCGATCCGACGACGGCTTGGCAGCCCGAGAAGGTCGGGATCCCGCTCCATCCGGGCGCCGAGAAGGTGTACCGCGAGAAAGGGTGGATGAAGTAGTTGAAGGCCGCCCGCGTCGGGCTGGGCGCGGTCTGGTCGCTGTTCCAGCTCTACACGGCGCAGGCGGGCCTCTACGACCTCCTGATCCAGCTTCCGGTCCACGTCGCGTTCGCCGTCGCGCTGGCGTTCCTGACCGACCCGATCGCGGAGTCCGCGGCGCAGGCGGAGGTTCTCAAGCGGCGCAGGCGCCGGCGCTGGCCCGACGCGCTCTGCGCGCTTTTGGCACTCGCCTGCGCCGCTTACTACGTCCTCCACAACCAGCGCCTGGCGTCGCGCATGGCGATGGTGGACGACCTGCCGGCCACCGACGTGGCCGTCGGCGTGCTCTTCGTCCTGCTGCTGCTCGAGGCGTCGCGGCGCCACATCGGGCCCTCGCTGCCGGGGATGGCGATCGGGTTCGTCGCCTACTCGTTCGCCGGGCCGTGGCTCCCCGGCTTCCTCTCCCACGGCGGCGAGGGATTCATGCAGCTCGTGGACGGGCAGATGTTCACGACGGGCGGGGTCTTCGGCATCCCGACCCTCGTCTCGGCGACCTTCATCTACCTCTTCGTCGTCTTCGGCGGCGTCATGTCCTACGGCGGCCTGCTGCGGTTCTTCACCGACGGGGCGCTCGCGGTCGCCGGGCACACGCGCGGCGGTGCGGGGAAGGTCGCGGTCATCGCGAGCGGGCTCTTCGGCACCGTGAACGGCAGCGCGATCGCCAACGCCGTCACGACAGGCTCTTTCACGATCCCGCTCATGATGCGCGCCGGCTACCGGCCGGCCTTCGCCGCGGGCGTGGAGGCGACGGCCTCCATGGGCGGCCAGCTCATCCCGCCCGTCATGGGCGCCGCCGCGTTCATCATGGCGGAGACGCTCGGCGTGCCGTACGCGACCGTCGCGCTCGCCGCGGCGATTCCCGGTGTCCTCTACTTCGTCGCCGTCGGCGTCATGGTGCACTTCGAGGCGGCGCGCCAGGGGCTGCCGGTGCTCCCGCGCGCCGAGCTGCCGCGCCTTGGCGCCGTGCTCAAGCGCGACGTCCACCTCCTGGTCGGGCCCGCGCTGCTCGTCTGGTTGCTGGTCGAGGGGCGCTCGCCGCTCTTCGCGGGCTTCTGGGCGCTCGTCGTCGCGATCGTCACGAGCCAGCTCCGCCGCGACACGCGGATCGGCCTGAAGCAAGCGTTCAGCGTCCTCGTGGACAGCGCGGGGAACGCGCTGCCCGTCGCGCTCGCCTGCGCCACGGTCGGGGTCGTCGTCGGAGTCGTGTCGTCCACCGGCCTCGGGCTCAAGCTCGCGAGCGGCATCGTGGGGATCGCCCAGGGCAACATGCTCGCGACGCTGATCCTCACGATGATCGCCGCGCTCGTCCTCGGCACGGGGCTCCCGACCTCGGCGACCTATATCATCACGTCCATCATGGCGGCGCCGGCGCTGGTCCAGCTCGGCATCCCCAAGCTCGTCGCCCACATGTTCGTCTTCTACTTCGGAATCCTCGCTGACCTCACGCCGCCGACGGCGATCTCGACCTACGCGACGTCCTCCATCGCCGGCGCCGACGTCTGGCGGACGCAGTGGACCGCCATGGCCCTGGCGCTCTCGGGCTTCATCATCCCGTTCAGCTTCGCCTACGACCCCGCGCTCATGATGCTCGGCGCGAGCGTCCCGCACATCGTCCTCCGGACGCTCGCCGCGACGCTCGGCATCGTCATGCTCGGGGCGGGGCTCATCGGCCACCTACGCGGGCCGACCCGCCGCTGGGAGCGCGCGCTGCTCCTCGTCGGCGCGTTCCTGCTGATTTTTCCGGGCGCGCTGAGCGACGTGCTCGGTGTCGCATGCTTCGTCGCCGTCTATGTGTCTCAGCGCGTGGCGGGACCGACCCACGCGGCGGAGGGAGCCCGATGAGCTTCATGGACATGCGTGAGTGGATCACCGGACTCGAGAAGGAAGGCGAGCTCCGCCGGATCGCGGCCCCCGTGGACTGGGACCGGGAGCTCGGCGCCATTACG
>JBGPIS010000244.1:0-4558 GCA_041484965.1 Methylomirabilia bacterium | reverse complement strand
CGTCGTGCTCTCCTCGGCGTTCCTCGGCCACCGAGCCGTGCTCGCCGAGTGCTTCGGCCTCGAGGAAGAGGGTCTCCGCGTCTTCGCGAGCGCGTCGCCCTTCCCCCTCGAGCAGCGGCGAATCGTGTACCGTCCCGTGGGCGCGCTCTCGCGGACGAGCCTCGCACGGCTCGAGCCCGCGCTCTTCACCGAGGTGGCCGCGATCCTCGCCGCGCATCCGCGCGAGAAGGGCCTGATCCACGCGCCCTCGTACGCCGCGGGCGAGCGTCTCGTGCGGGAGCTCGGCGCGCGCGCACCCGCCGCGGCGCGGCGGCTCATCTGGGTGGCGTCGGCGGAGGCGAAGGCCCGAGCGCTCGAGCAGCACCGTGCCTCGCCGCAACCGACCGTCCTCGTCTCGCCGTCCCTGCGCGAGGGCGTGGATCTGCCCGACGACTTCCTGCGTTTCCAGATCGTGACGAAGATGCCGTTCCCCGACCTGGGCGACCCGTGGACCGCCGCGCGCCGGGAGCGCGACCCGCGCTGGTACGCGCTCGAGACGGCCAAGGCGCTCGTCCAGGCCTACGGCCGCTCGTGCCGCCACGCCGACGACTACGGCGCCACGTACGTCCTCGACGCGCAGTTCGAGCGGTTCCTCCAGCGCTACCGCGTGCTCCTGCCCCCGTGGTTCCTCGATGCCGCCGAGGCGGCGCTGCGCGCGCGGCGGCCCGAGCGCTGGGACGAGTGATAGGATAGCCGGCCGTGAACGCCCGAGACGTCGACGCCGTCATCCAATTGGTGCGCTTCCAGCTCTATCGCGAGAACATCTACGGCGCCCTCGAGATCCTCGAGCGTGCCCGAGCGGAGCATCCCGACCCGCGCTATGCCGAACAGGCGGCCCGCATCCACGGGTGGCTCACGCATCTCGAGAGCCGCGAGGCGTACGTGGACGCGCAGGAGGCGCAGTACAAACGGCTCCGCTGGAAAGCGGGGCTCAAGCTCCTCGAGAAGCGGATCCGCATCTGGCTCGGCAAGAAGACGCGCAAGATGATCGCCCGGCGCGCGGCCGACGTGGAGTTCGTGGAGCTCGAGCGCGAGGTGGACCTCGTCCGGCCGCGGTACGTGCTCGACGCGGGCAGCGGTGAGGGCGGCGTCGCCATGGCGCTCGGCGCGCGCCACCCGGAGGTGCAGGTCGAGGGCGTCGAGGTCTCGCCGACCAACGCGAAGATCGCGCGCCAGCTCAACCGCTTCCGGAACGTCCGCTTCCGCCAGGGCCTCGCCGAGGAGGTCCACCTCTATTTCCCGCCGGGGTCCGTCGACCTCGTCTACTCGTTCGCCGTGCTCGAGCACGTGCGCGACGTGGACGCGACCGTGCGCGCGATCGAGACGGTGCTGCGGCCCGGCGGGCGGTTCGCCTTCGTCGTGCCCATGCACGAGTTCCGCGTGCGGGGCCCGATCCCCGATTACGCGCCGATCCACGGGTACGCGGACCACTGCCGCGTCTTCACCGAGGTCGAGCTCCACGAGCGCTTCGGGCGGCGCAAGGATTTCCGCCTGGTGAAGATCCCGGGGGCGTGGAAGCACGGCAAGCTCCCGGACTGCTTCGAGCCGGTCGAGTTCGGCGCGTTCTTCGTGTCCTACGCGAAGGAGGGCTAGGGCCGGGCGGCGGAGCGGCCGGCGATGCGGCCGAACACGGACCCGGCCATGAGACCCGCGCCGCCGGGATAGTTGTGGTAGAAGAGCCCGCCCACCAGCTCGCCGGCGGCGAAGAGCCCCGGAATCGGACGCTGCTCGCAGTCCACGACCTGGCCGTCCTGCGTGATCTTGAGTCCGCCGAACGTGAACGTGATGCCCGTCGTGACGGCGAAGCCGACGTAGGGCGGCGTGTCGAGCGGCTGCGCCCAGTTCGACTTGGCCGGCGCGATGCCGCGCGTGCCCTTGCCGTCCTTCACGGCGGGATTGAACGTGCCCGGCTGCACGGCGGCGTTGTACGCGGTCACCGTGCGCACGAAGCCCTCGACGTCGATCTCGAGCTTGCGCGCGAGCCCTTCGAGCGTCGCGTCCTCGGCCTTCGTGACCTCACGGATCCGGTACTCCTCGCGGAGGAGGTGGAGCACCTTCTGGTCGAAGATCTGGAACGCGGCGCGGCGCGGCTGCTCGATGACGGCGCGCCCGTACTTCACGTAGGTGTAGTTGCGGAAGTCGGCGCCCTCGTCCACGAAGCGCTCGCCGCGGAGGTTGACGATGATGCCGAGCGGGTACGAATGCTTCTGGAAATTGTCGCCGACCTTCCGGTCGCCGTGCCACGGGGCGTTCAGGTCCCACTGGACGGAGTGGCAGCCGCTCCAGTGGCCCCACGGGAGCGCGCCGATGTCGAGCGCCATGCGGATGCCGTCGCCCGTGTTGTAGGGCGTGCCGCGCACGCGCGCGAGGTCCCAGTTGCGCCCGAGGTAGCGCGTGCGCATCTCGGGATTCGCCTCGAAGCCGCCCGCCGCGAGCACGACCGCGCGCGCGGCGAGCGTCTCGGTCCCCTCGGGCGTGCGCACGACGACGCCGGTGACGCGACCGCGCTCGTCGGTGGTGAGCCGCATCACCTTGGCCTCGAAGCGCACCGCGATGCCCGCCTTCGCCGCGGAGGCGTACTCCATGTCGATGAGGCCGGGCCCACCCCCGACCGCCTCCAGCACGAGGCCGCCCCAGAAGCGGAAGCGCCCGCCGACCTTGTAGGCCTGGCGCCCGAACATCGGGATCCAGCGGATGCCGCGGTCCCGCATCCAGCGCACCGTCGGCTGTGACTCGCGCACGAGCTGCATGGCCAGATCGGGGTCGGCGCAGTCCTCGGTGACCCGCATGAGGTCGTCGTAGAACTGCTCTTCCGTGTAGGCGTCGACCTCCATCGAGGCCTTCTCCTCGTCGGAGAGATCGCCGACGAGCTCGCACAGCTCCTCGAAGCTCTTGAAGGCGAACCGGAAGCCGCCCGCCGTGAAGAACCCGTTGCCGCCACGCCACGCCTCCGGCGCCTTCTCGACGACGAGGACGCGCGCGCCCGCCTCGCGCGCGGAGAGCGCGGCGCACAAGGCGGCGTTGCCGCCGCCCACCACGACGACGTCGTACGCCGCCGTCATGCGCTACCCCGAGACGATCTCGCTGATCTGGATCTGCGGTTGGATGTTCGTGTAGTTCGGGATGTCCGCCATGATCTCCTGGCCGTGCTGGCCCATCCCCTTCTGGAAGTCGGCGGCGGAGCTGAAGTACACGTGCCCGACCGCCACGTAGGGCGCCGGAGCGCCGGGCGCGCCGCCGGCCACCCCGCGGTCCACTTCCGTCCGCACCAGGCCGAAGCTTCCGAGCCGCTCCCGGACGAGCTTCATGTGCTTGTTCACGTAGTAGTCCACGTCGAACTTCTTGCCCTCGCCCGACGGGTACAGCACGGAGATGCGGATCATGGAAAATCCTCCCTGTGGCGCCGCGGTCTGGTTTGGATCGCTTGACGACAAGTCGTGCGCTCGTACCCTATGCGCCCCGTCGAGGCGTGTCAAGACGACAGGCTATCAGGTCCCCCGCGCGCTGCGAAGCATCTCGATCAGCGCCTCGCGGCTCTGCGCGGCGCTCGCGACCTCGCGCGGAAACGCGATCCGCACGCTGTGCAAGCGCCCGCCGCCGCGGAGCCGAAGCTTGAAGCCGAGGCGGTCGACGGCCACCATCGTCGCCTCGTCCACCGCCTCGCCCGCGAAGTGGCGCGCGCAGGCGATGAGCGCGTCGGCGTGGTCGCGGTTCATGTGCTCGAGGATCCCCTCCGCCGCGTCGGCCAACGGGTCGGGCCGCGCCGCCAGATAGGCCTCCGCCGTCACCCAGTCCATCGCCGCGAAGCCGCCGACGAAGTAGAGGTCGCCCACCTCGAGCCGCCAGAACGCGAAGTCCTCGAAGTCCACCCAGTAGCCGGCCTTCTCGTGGCGCGCGAGGTAGGCGCTGCGCGCGGCGGCGACGTCGGCGTCAGGCAGGCGGCGCGCCTCGCCCATGAGCGTGAGGCGCCCGCGCGCGAGCGCGTCGCCGGGTTCCTGTCCCCGGGGGCCCGGGCCGGGCTGCGTCACGAGGAGACTCGCCCGGGGATCGGCCTCGAGGTTCTGCGTGTGCATCGCCATCGCGCTGACGAGGAAGAGCGGGCGCCCCACGGCGTCGAGCGCGTACGGCATGAGCGAGGCGAACGGATGGCCCGGATGCTTGCGCGAGAGCGTCGCGAGTGTCCCGGTGCGCCCGAGATACGCCAGCGTCCGGGCGCGCTCGGCGTAGGTCGGTTCGGGAACAGGCGGTGCCCCGGCGCCGCGGGGCGGGCCGGCGTGGCGGCTCACAGGGTTTCCACGGGAACCAGACGCGCGGGCTCTTCCAGGATCTTCAGCAGGGCCGCGGCGCAGTAGACGCGATCACGCTTGGCCTGGTTGACCTGCTTCAAGATGCCTGCCGCCTGCAGCCGCTCCACCGCCCGTTGGGCCGTCGTGAACGCGACCTTGAGCCGCTTCTCCACCCGGCGGACCGTGCAGTACGGGTTCTCGGCCAACACGTCCACGAGCTTCAGCGCCGCCTG
>JBGPIS010000243.1:0-4580 GCA_041484965.1 Methylomirabilia bacterium | reverse complement strand
GGCCGTGCTGGCGGCGATCGACTCGCGCCAGTACATCCTCGGCCCCCAGTGCAAGGCGCTCGAGGCCGAGCTGGCGCGCCACACGGGCGTCGCGCACGCGGTCCTGACGAGCTCGGCGACCGCCGCCCTCTGGCTGACGCTCCGCGCCCTCGGCGTCAAGCCGGGCGACGAGGTCCTCGTGCCCTCGCACACCGCGTTCCCGACGATCGAGGCGATCTGCTTCGCCGAGGCGACGCCCGTGTTCGTGGACGCCGACGACTGGTACACGATCGACGTCAAGGACGCCGTGGCGAAGGTGACGTCGCGAACGGTCGGCATCGTGCCCGTCCACCTCTACGGCCAGCCGGTGGATCTCCCGGCCGTGCAGGACCTCGCCGCGCGCTTCGGCCTCTGGATGCTCGAGGACTGCGCGCAGGCCCAGGGCGCGGCGTGGGAGGGCAAGCGTGTCGGCTCCTTCGGACGCGCCGCCGTGTTCTCGTTCTATCCGTCGAAGAACCTCCCGGCGATGGGCGACGGCGGCTGCGTCGCCACGAACGACGACGACATCGCCGCGCGCTGCCGGCGGCTCCGCGACCACGGGCGGCTCAACAAGGACCTGCACGCCGAGGTCGGCTTCAACCTGCGCTTCAACGAGCTCCAGGCCGCGGCGCTGCGCGTCCTGCTCCGGCGGCTCGACCAGATGAACGACCGTCGCCGCGCTCTCGCCGCCCGCTACGCGAAAGGTCTGGCGGGCCTGCCGCTGGCGCTCCCCGCGGAGCGCGAGCACGCCCGCCACGTCTACCACCTCTACGTGGTCCGGACACCCCGGCGCCAGGAGCTGGCCGCGTTCCTCAAGGAGCGCGGTGTCCAGACGGGTATCCACTACCCGGTGCCGACCCACCGTCAGCCGGCCGTCGAGCGCCTCAAACCGCCCGCGCTCCCGCGCACGGAGCGGCTCGTCGACGAGATCCTGACGCTCCCGATGTCGGCGAACCATACCGACGCGGAGATCGACGCCGTCGTCGCCGCCGTGCGGGACTTCTTCGCGCGTTGACCGGGGCGCAGACGACGTCGTCCGAACCGCTCCGCATCCTGCAGATCTATCCGAAGGAGGACTACTTCACGGGCGCCGCGATCCAGCTGCGCGAGCTCACGGCGGGGCTCGCGCGCCGCGGCCACCAAGTCGCCGTCGCGACGCGCTCGAGCGAGATCTGGGCGGCCAAGATGCGCGAGGCCGGGATCCCCCACTACGCGCTGCCGATGAAGTCGGAGGTGGACCTCGGGTCGGTGAAAGGACTCGTCCGGATCCTCAGGACCCACCGGATCCAGGTCGTCCACGCCCAGAAGGGCAGGGCCCGCACGCTCGCGATGATCGCCGGCCTCTTCACGAGGATCCCCGTGCTCATCCTGAACCGCGGCGTGAGCTTCCCGCTCGACCCGTTCAACCGTCTCGGCTACACGACCCGCCGCGTCACCGGCATCGTCGCCGTGTGCGAGTCGATCAAACGCGGTCTCGTCGCGCAGGGGGTTCCAGCCGACAAGATCCACGTGATCTACTCCGGCACGGACACCGACCGGTTCAACCCGACGGTGGACGGGAGCGGGATCCGCCGCGAGCTGGGCCTGGGCCCGGACGACTTCCTGTTCACGCAGATCGGCGTGAGGAGCTGGAAGGGCAACGACGACACGATCGACGCCATGGCCGTCGTCGCCGAGTGCCTGCCCCGGGCGCGGCTCCTGATCGTCGGCGCCCGCGGCCCGCAGCTCCTGTACGACCGCGCGAAGGCGAAGGGCGTCGAGGACCGCGTGCGCGTCTGGGGCTACCGGGAAGACATCCCCGAGATCCTTGCGGGGAGCGACTGCTGCGTGGACGCCTCCTACGAGGGGCTCGGCATCACGGGCACGCTCCGGGAGGCGCTCGCCGTCGAGACCTCGGTGATCGCGAGCGACCTCGAGGGCAACCCCGAGCTCGTGCTCGACGGCCAGACGGGGCTCCTCTTCCCTCCCCGGGACGTGAAGGCCCTGGCGGACGCGATGCTCAGGATGGCGCACGACCGGGCGTTGCGTGACACGACGGCGCGCACGGGCCGGAAGCTCGTCGAGGCGAAGTTCTCGACGCGGGCCAAACTGGAAGCGATCGAGGCGCTCTACCGGCGCCTCCTCGCGGGGCGGCAGCGGGCGTGATCCGCGCGGTCGAGCCCTACCGCCGTCTCTTCCCCTACCTCCGGCGGCACGTGCCCGTGCTGGTGTTCGGCTCCGTCCTGGCGCTCGTCGTCTCCGCGATGGAGGGCCTCACCGCGTGGCTCGTCAAGCCGGTGATGGACGACATCTTCATCCGGCGCGACGTGGTCATGCTGAAGCTCATCCCACTGGCGCTCCTGGCGGTGTACGTCGTGAAGGGCGTCGCGCGCTATTTCCAGTCCTACCTCATGGCCGCGGTCGGCGAACGCGTCGTCGCCCGACTCCGCCGCGACCTCTACAGCCACATCCAGGCCCAGCCGCTCTCGTTCTTCTCCGACGTGCACTCGGCCGACCTCATGTCGCGGATCATGAACGACGTGGGGCGCCTCGCCCGGCTCTCGTCGGACGTGCTGGTCATGGCCGTGCGGCAGATCGGGACGATGGTGGCGCTCGTCGCGGTGATGCTCGCGCGCGAGCCGACGCTCACGCTCACTGCGCTGATCGCCGTCCCCTTCATCGCCCTCATCGTGAAGGGGATCGGCCGGCGCCTCTACAAGATCAACAAGCGCGCGCAGGAGCGGATCGCGCAGCTCGCCGTGCTGCTCCACGAGTCGTTCAGCGGGACCAAGATCGTGAAGGCCTTCGGGCGCGAGCGGCACGAGCAGCAGCGCTTCGATGCGCTCAACGACCGCCTCGTCGCGCTGTCACTCAAGAATGTGCGCACCGACGAGATCACCGAGCCCCTGATGGAGATCGCCGGTGCCCTCGGAATCATGGTGGCGCTCTGGTACGGCGGCTCCCAGGTCATCCAGGGCCACATGACGCCCGGCACGCTCTTCTCGTTCACCGCCGCGATGCTCATGCTCTACGGGCCCGTCCGCCGGCTCTCGCGCTCGCTCAACGTGATCCAGCAGTCCACCGCGTCGGTCGAGCGCGTCTTTCACATCCTCGACATGCCGCCCGCGATCGCCGATCGGCCCGGCGCCGCGCGCCTCGAGACCTTCAGCCGCGCGCTCCGCTTCGAGCACGTGGACTTCCGCTACGCCGACGCCGAGGAGCTGACGCTCAAGGACATCGCGCTCGAGATCCGGAAGGGCGAGGTCGTCGCCTTCGTCGGCATGTCGGGCGCCGGCAAGACCACGCTCATGGACCTGCTGCCGCGCTTCCACGACGTCGTGGCGGGGCGGATCACGCTCGACGGCCACGACGTGCGCGACGTCACGCAGGCCTCGCTCCGCGCCCAGATGGGGATCGTCACCCAGGAAAACTTCCTCTTCAGCGACACGATCCGCTACAACATCGCCTACGGCCGGCCCGACCCCGCGTTCGACGACATCGTGCGCGCGGCCCGCCAGGCGCACGCCCACGACTTCATCCTCGCGTGCCCCGACGGCTACGACACGCTCGTCGGCGAGCGGGGCGTGCGCCTCTCGGGCGGCGAACGCCAGCGGATCGCGATCGCGCGCGCCTTTCTCAAAGATCCGCCTATCCTCATCCTCGACGAGGCGACGTCGGACCTCGATGCGGAGAGCGAGTTCATGGTCCAGCAGGCACTCGCGGACCTGATGCGTGGCCGCACCGTACTCGTGATCGCGCATCGCCTGGCGACGGTCCGAAACGCGACTCGGATCGTCGTCGTGCACGACGGCCGCATCGCGGAGATCGGGCGCCACGACGAGCTGCTCGCGCGCGACGGCATCTACCGCCGCCTCCACGCGCTGCAGATGGAGGGCGTGGCCGGCTAGCGCTCGCGGAAGCGGTTGACGATCGGCAGGCGCCAGTCGCGCCCGAAGGCGCGCGGCGTGATCTTGACCCCGACGGGCGCCTGGCGGCGCTTGTACTCGTTCCGGTCCACCATCGCGAGGACCCGGCGAACGGTCTCCCCGGCGAAGCCCTGCGCGATCAGATCCTGCACGCCGCGATCCTCTTCGACGTAGCCCTCGAGGATCGGGTCGAGCTCGGCATACGCCGGCAGCGTGTCCTGGTCGGTCTGGTCCGGTCTGAGCTCGGCCGACGGCGCGCGCTCGAACACGCTGGTGGGAATCAGGTCGCGCCCCGCGAGCGCGTTCACCTTGCGCGCCAGCTCGTAGACCAGCATCTTCGGCACGTCCTTGATGACCGCGAAGCCCCCGGCCATGTCGCCGTAGAGCGTCGTGTAGCCGACGCTGTACTCGCTCTTGTTGCCGGTGGTGAGCACGAGACAGCCGAACTTGTTCGAGAGCGCCATGAGCAGGTTGCCGCGGACCCGGGCCTGGATGTTCTCCTCGGCGACGTCCTCCTTGAGGCCCTTGAACGCCTTCGCGAGCGACCGCTTGTAGGCGCTGAAGACCGGCGTGATCGGGATCGAGAGGAACTCGATGCCGAGGGCCTTCGCCAGCCGCTTCGAGTCGCGGCGGGTGCCGGCGGTCGAATAGGGTGAG
>JBGPIS010000242.1:0-4614 GCA_041484965.1 Methylomirabilia bacterium | reverse complement strand
CGCCGCAGCGCGCCGCGCGAGGCAAGCCTGTGATGGCTGTGCGCCGCCGCAGCGCGCCGCGCGAGGCAAGCCTGTGATGGCTGTGCGCCGCCGCAGCGCGCCGCGCGAGGCAAGCCTGTAATGGTCCCGGAGTCCTACTACGTCGGGCTGTCGGCGATCCTGTTCAGCGTCGGGGTGGTCGGCGTCGTCGTCCGCCGCAACCCGCTCGTGATGTTCATGTCGGTCGAGCTGATGCTGAACGCGTCGAACCTCGCCTTCGTGGCCTTCGGCCGCCGGGCCGGCAACGCCGACGGCCAGGCTGTGGTGTTCTTCGTCATGGCCGTCGCGGCCGCGGAGGTGGCCGTGGGGCTCGCGATCATCGTGACGATCTTCCGTCTCCGCCGGCGGCTGTCGGTGGATGACCTCAGCCTGATGCGCTGGTAACTGGAGGAGGCAGCATGGCCAAGACAATGGCGCCGCAGCGAGCGACTCCCGGGCCCTCCCTCGATCCCGAGCTGGCGAGGAAGCTCCTGGCCGGCATGGTCCTGATCCGCCGCTTCGAGGAGAAGGCGGCCGAGGCCTACGCGCTCGGCAAGATCGGCGGGTTCCTCCACCTCTACATCGGCGAGGAGGCGGTCGCCGTGGGCGCCACGTCGGCGCTCCGGCCGGACGACTACGTGATCTCCGCCTACCGCGAGCACGGCCACTGCCTGGCGAAGGGCTCGGATCCGAAGCGGATGATGGCCGAGCTCTTCGGCCGCCGCGATGGCCTCTCCAAGGGTAAGGGCGGCTCGATGCATCTCTTCGACCGGAGCGTGAACTTCCTGGGCGGCCACGCGATCGTCGGCGCGCACCTCCCGGTCGCCGCCGGCGTCGCCTTCGCGATCAAGTACGAGGAGCGCGACCAGGTGATCGTCTGCTACTTCGGCGACGGCGCCGTGCCGCAGGGCGAGTTCCACGAGTCGCTGAACCTGGCGGCGCTCTGGAAGCTGCCCGTCATCTATCTCTGCGAGAACAACCACTACGCGATGGGAACGTCCACCGAGCGCGCGCTGGCGCAGACGCAGATCTGGAAGTTCGGCCAGACCTACGGCATCCCCGCGGAGAAGGTGGACGGCATGGACGTCCTCGCCGTGCGCGAGGTCGTGGGTCGGGCGGTCGCCCGGGCCCGCGCGGACAAGACGCCGTCGCTCATCGAGGCGGATACGTACCGCTTCCGTGGCCACTCCATGCGCGATCCCGCGGGGGCGGTGTACCGGACCAAGGAGGAGGTCGAGCACGAGAAGGAGCGCGACCCCATCGGGCTCTTCCGCGCTCGCGCGCTCGCCGCGGGCGCGCTCACGGAGGCCGACGTCCGGCTGATCGAGAAGGACGTCAACGATCGCGTCGACGAGGCCGTGGCGTTCGCGGACGCCTCCCCGGAGCCGCCGGACGCGTGGCTCTTCGCCGACATCTACAAGGAGGCGTGAGATGGCGGTGATGACGTACCGCGAGGCCCTGAACCTGGCGCTGCGCGAGGAGATGCGCCGCGACCCGCGCGTGTTCGTGATCGGCGAGGAGGTCGGGCTCTACGAGGGCGCCTACAAGGTGACCCAGGGGCTCCTGAAGGAATTCGGCCCCCGGCGCGTGGTGGACACGCCGATCTGCGAGTCGGCGTTCACCGGCGTTGGCATCGGCGCCGCGATGGTCGGGCTCCGCCCCGTCGTCGAGATGATGACGTTCAACTTCGCGCTGATGGCCCTCGACCAGATCGTGAACACGGCGGCCAAGCTCCACTACATGTCCGGCGGCCAGTTCAACGTGCCGATGGTCATCCGCGGCCCGGGCGGGCCGGCCGCCCAGCTCGCGGCGCAGCACTCGCAGTCGATGGAGACGTACTTCTACCACGTGCCGGGGCTCAAGGTCGTGCGCCCGACGACGCCGATGGACGCGAAGGGGTTGCTCAAATCGGCGATCCGCGACGACAATCCTGTGATCTTCATCGAATCGGAAACCCTCTATCACGTCAAAGGCGAGGTTCCCGAGGATCCGGATTTCCTGATCCCCCTGGGCGAGGCGATCGTCCGGCGCGAGGGGACCGACGTCACCGTGATCGCGTACATGGGCATGATGTATCGCGCGATGGAGGCGGCCGAGGAGCTCGCCCAGGAGGGCATCTCGGTCGAGCTCGTCGACCCGCGGACGCTCCGGCCCATGGACACGGAAACGATCATCGGTTCGGTGCGCAAGACCCACCGCGCCGTCGTCGTCGAGGCCGGCGCCGGGTTCGCCGGCATGGGCTCGGAGATCGCGTCGTTCGTCACCGAGCAGGCGTTCGACGACCTCGACGCGCCCGTCGAGCGCGTGACCGGCGCGAACGCGCCGATGCCCTACGCGCGGAACCTCGAGAAGCTCAAGACGCCGACCAAGGACAAGATCCTCGCCGCGGTTCGCCGCGTGTGCAACGCGAACGGGAGCTGATCCATGGCCGTCACGAAGGTCGTCATGCCGAAGCTCTCCGAAGCCATGGAGAGCGGGAAGATCATCAAGTGGCTCAAGAAGGAAGGCGACAGGATCCAGGGCGGCGACATCCTCGCCGAGGTCGAGACCGACAAGGCCGACGTCGAGATGGAGGCGTTCGGTGCCGGCGTGCTGCGCAAGATCCTCGTGCCGGCGGGCGAGAAGGCGCCGGTGGGCGCGCTGATCGGCGTCATCGCCGAGCCCGCCGAGGATATCTCCGCGGTTCTCGCGTCGGCGCCCGCCCCCGCTGCCACGGCTCCACCGGCCCGAGCCACGCCCGTGACCGCGGCCACGCCGCCGGCGCTCCGGCCCGCGGCCGCCCCGGCGTTGCCCGCCGCGCTCGCGCCGCAGCCCGGGCGGGTGAAGGCGTCGCCCCTGGCGAAGAAGGTCGCCGCCCAGTCCGGCGTCGATCTCCGGCTGCTCCAGGGCAGCGGCCCCGGCGGCCGGATCGTGCGCCGCGACGTGGAGGCGGCGGGCACGCGCGGCGCCGCCGCCGCGCCCGCGGTCTGGGCCCCCGCGCTGGCAGGGCCCGAGTACGAGGACCGGCCGCTCTCCCAGGTCCGCGCCGCGATCGCCCGGCGAATGCCGCTCTCGAAGGCGCCCGTCCCGCACTTCTACGTGACGAGCGAGGTGGCCATGGACCGCGCGTCGGAGCTCCGGGAGGAGCTGAACGCGCTCGAGGGCCAGCCGAAGGTCTCGGTCAACGACCTCATCGTGCGCGCCTGCGCGCTCACCCTGCTCACGCATCCCGGCGTGAACGCGTCCTTCCAGGGCGACTCGATCCGTGTCCACCACCGGGCGCACCTCGGCATCGCCGTGGCGCTCGAGGACGGCCTCATCACGCCCGTCCTCCGCGATTGCCAGGCGAAGTCGCTGGCCCAGATCGCCGTCGAGTCACGCGACCTGGCCGCGCGCGCGCGCGTCCGAAAGCTGCGGGCGACCGAGCTCAGCGGCGCGACGTTCTCGATCTCCAACCTCGGGATGTTCGACGTCGCCGAGTTCTCGGCGATCATCAATCCCCCCGAGGGCGCGATCCTGGCGGTGGGCTCGGTGCGCCGCGTGCCGGTCGTCGACGACGCCGGGCTCGGCGTCGGGCGGCGCATGTCGCTGACCCTCTCCTGCGACCACCGCGTCATGGACGGCGCCATGGGGGCCCGGTTCCTCCAGGACCTCAAGCGGCTGCTCGAGGCGCCGCTCAGGCTTCTGGTATGAGCTCGCGGGTGGCCGCCCGAACGTCGGGCGCGGAGGCGCCCCGACGGTGAAACATAAAGTGGACGTCGCCGTCGTCGGCACGGGGCCGGGCGGCTACGTGGCGGCGATCCGCTGCGCGCAGCTCGGTCTCTCCGTCGCGACCGTCGAGGACGACCGGCCCGGCGGCGTCTGTCTCAACTGGGGCTGCATCCCCACCAAGGCGCTCTTGCGGAACGCCGAGGTCCTGAGCCTCATCGGCCGCGCCGCCGACTTCGGCATCCGGGTGAGCGGGGTCGAGGCGAACTACGCCGAGGCCGTGCAGCGCAGCCGCCGCGTGGCCGACGGACGCGCGAAAGGCGTCGAGTTCCTCTTCCGGAAGAACAAGATCACGCTGTTCTCCGGGCGCGGGGTGCTGACGGCGCGCGACACCGTCGAGGTGACGGGCGCCGGCGGGACCGAGACGCTCGAGGCGCGCGCGCTCATCCTCGCGACCGGCTCGGAGCCCAAGTCGCTGCCCGGCGTCGCCATCGACGAGCAGCGGGTGATCTCCTCGAACGGCGCCGTACGGAACGAGCGGCTGCCGACGTCCATCATCGTCATCGGCGCCGGCGCGGTCGGCGTCGAGTTCGCCGACATCTTCGCCGCTTACGGCGTCGGGGTCACGCTCTTGGAGGCGCTCCCGCGCATCGTCCCGATCGAGGACGAGGACGTCTCGAAGGAGCTCGCGCGCGCCTTCCGGCGCCGCGGGATCGAGATGAAGACGGGCGTGAAGGTCCTCGCCGTGAAGCCCGGCGGGCCGGGCGTGATCGTCGAGACCAACGCGGGCAAGCTCGAGGCCGAGCAGGTGCTGATGGCCGTCGGCCGCGCGGCGAAGGTGCAGGGGCTCGGCCTCGAGGCGCTCGGGGTGCAGCTCGACCGCGGGTTCGCGAAGGTCTCGCCGCGGAT
>JBGPIS010000241.1:0-4616 GCA_041484965.1 Methylomirabilia bacterium | reverse complement strand
CTGCATGGCCGGCACTCTACCACGGCGGGCGCGCGTGAGACGTGAGGGGACGACGGGCTTGCGGGGGGTGCGACGCGGGGTGGGTCTGTACGCGTTGGCCGCCACGAGCACAACCGTGAAGGTCCGGCGGGTCGAGCCAATCGCTGGATCGTGGGTTGATTCCCGCCCGGCATCTCCGTAGAATGAACCGCGGTTCAGTGACCTCAATGCGTGATCCCGACAAGCCGCAACAGATCATCGACGCCGCGATCCGCGTCTTCGCGCGCAACGGCTACTACAACTCCCGCGTCGCGGATATCGCCCGCGAGGCGGGGATCGCGAGCGGGACGATCTATCTCTACTTCAAGACCAAGGACGACATCCTCGTCACGCTCTTCCGCGAGAAGATGGCCGCGTGGGTCGCCTCCCTGCGCAAGGCGGTCGCGGGCGAGCGCGACCCCGTCCGGAAGATCCGCAAGATCGTCGCGCTCCACTTCAAGGTCCTGGAGGAGAATCCCGCGCTCGCCGAGGTGGTCCAGGTCGAGCTGCGCCAGGGGCACAAGTTCTTCCGCGGGGCCTCGGCGCACGAGGTCTCGGCCTACTTCGACGTCATCCAGACCGTTCTGGAGGAGGGGATCGCCGCGGGGCGGATCCGCCACGATCTGCCCGTCAAGGTCGCCACGAAGATGCTCTTCGGCGCGATGGACCAGCTGGCGACTTCGTGGGTCCTGGGCAAGCGCGGGTACCGGCTGACGGACGCGGCCGAGCCGGTCGCGACAATCTTTCTCAAAGGAGTCTCCACCGATGGCGTATGAGACGCTCGTGTTCGCGCGCGAAGAGAGCTTCGTGGTCATCACGCTGAACCGGCCGCCGGCCAACGCGATCAACGAGAAGCTCATGACCGAGCTGAACGACGCGCTCAACTCCGTGGAGCACGACGACAGCGTGCGCGCGGTCATCATCACGGGTGCCGGCGACCGGATCTTCTGCGGCGGCGCCGACCTCGGCTCGGCGTTCTCCGGCGGCAACGTGGACCAGTTCATCCGCTTCGGCAACAGCGTCATGCGCAAGCTCGAGCGCTTCCCCAAGCCGGTGATCGCGGCCGTCAACGGCCACGCGACCGGCGGCGGGTGCGAGATCGCCATGGCGTGTCACTTCCGGCTCCTCAAGGAGACCGCGAAGATGGGGCAGCCCGAGTCGAACCTCGGGATCCTCCCGGGCTACGGCGGCACGCAGCGGCTGCCGCGGCTCATCGGGCGGACCAAAGCGCTCGAGCTCCTGATCCTCGGCAGCCTCATCCCCGCTCCGGAGTGTCTGGCGCTCGGCTTGGTCAACCGGCTCTGCAAGGAAGGCGAGACGCTGAGCGACGCCAAGGCGCTCGCGCGCCAGCTCGCCAAGCGCGCGCCGATCGTCACGCGGCTCATCATCGAGGCGGTGGACGACGGGCTCGAGGCGCCGATCGACAAGGCGAGCGGCATCGAGGTGCGCGCGTTCCTCGAGACGCTCCGGACCGAGGACGCCGCGGAGGGCATCCAGGCCTTCTTCCAGAAGCGCGAAGCCAACTTCAAGGGGAAGTAGCGATGGACCTGGGCCTCCGCGACCGCGTCGCCCTCGTCACCGGCGGCGCGCGGAGCCTCGGCCGCGCCGACGCGGTCACGCTCGCCGGCGAAGGCTGCAAGGTGGCGATCGTGGATCTCAACGCCGAGGGCGCCGACGAGACGGCGAAGGAGATCGAACAGGGCGGCGGCCGCGCGCGCGGCTACGCGTGCGACATCCGCGAGACGGGCCCGGTGCACGATGTTGTCGCGCGGATCGAGAAGGACCTCGGGCCGGTGGACGTCCTCGTCAACAACGCGGGACTGATCTACACGGTCGGCCAGCTCAAGGACATGCGCGACGAGGACTGGGAGCTGAACCTCGCCGTGAACCTGACCGGCACCTTCAAGGTGACGAAGGCGGTCTTCCCTGGCATGCGCGAGCGGCGCTGGGGCCGGATCGTCTGCATGGCCTCGATCGCCGGGCTCATGGGCGGGTTCGGCCAGACGGCCTACGCGACGACGAAGCTCGGCGTGATCGGCTTCGCCAAGTCGGTCGCGCTCGAGGGCGCGCGCTACAACGTCACCTGCAACGCGATCGCGCCCGGGATCATCGCGCCCAACGCCCAGCTCTCGCCGCTCTACGAGCGGATTGTCAAGCGGATCGCGATGCAGAAGGAGGGCGAGCCGGAGGACGTCGCCTGGGCCGTCGCGTTCCTCTGCTCGGAGCGCGCCCGCTACATCACGGGGGCCGTGCTCACCGTGACCGGCGGCATGGACCTGTTCACGTTTTGAGCGCCCCGACGGCAAATCCAAAAGGAGGCAACAATGCCCACAGTGAAAGAGACCTTCGACTTGATGGCGGGCCGGTTCCGCGCTGACAAGGCGGCGGGCACGAACGCGGTGATCCAGTACGACGTGAGCGGTGACGGCGGCGGCACCTGGCACGCCGTCATCAAGGACGGCACCTGCGCCGTCAACACGGGCGCGGCGACGAGCCCGGGCCTGACGCTGCAGATCGCAGGACAGGATTGGCTCGACATGCTCTCGGGCAAGCAGTCCGGCCAGATGCTCTTCATGTCGGGCAAGCTCAAGGTGAAGGGTGACATGGGGCTCGCGATGACGCTGGGGTCGATGTTTTCGATGTGACGCCGCTGCGCGTCAGATGCCATACTGAAGGCGTGCCGGCGCCCCGCGCGCCGGCGCACCTCCATCGACAAGGAGTCCGCTGAGCATGGGGCAGGAGCGGTTCGCCGACGTGGTCGAGCGCTTTACCGACGGGTTCGGGCCCGCGGCCCCGAGCGTCTCGCCGGAGACGATCAAGCAGTGGCAGGAGGAGCTCGACAAGAACTACCGGCGGCTCCGGAACCTGCACACGATGGTGACGAACCCGGCGGAGCCGAAGGTCGGCCAGACGCCGCGCGAGGAGATCTACAGGAAGAACAAATCGCGCCTCTACCGGTACGCGTCGTCGCGCCGCCACCGGACCCCGCTGCTCTTCGTCCCGAACCTCGGCATCAGCCGCCCGTACATCTTCGACCTCCTGCCCAACGGCAGCTTCATCGAGCACATGACCCGCGAGGGGTTCGACTTCTACCTGCTCGACTGGGGCGTCTTCGGGCCCGAGGACAACGGCCTCACCGTCGAGGACTGCGTGACGAAGATCCTGCCGCGCATGGCTCGAAAAGTCCTCGAGACCTCCGGCACGGAGGAGCTCAGCGTGCTCGGCTACTGCATGGGCGGGCCGGTGTCGGTGTCCTTCGTCGCGACGCACCCCGAGATCCCGGTGAAGAACTACATCAACATGGCGGGCCCGATCGACTTCAGCAAGGTCGGCCTCTTCGGCCTCTGGCTCTCGAAGGAGCACTTCAACGTCGACCGCTTCGTGGACACGCTCGGCTCGGTGCCGGCGGACATGGTCAAGGCCGGCTTCAAGCTGATCAAGCCGACGATGGACCTCTCGACCAACCTCAACCTCTGGTGGAACCTCTGGAACGACAAGTACGTGGAGGGCTTCCAGGCGCTCAACAAGTGGGCGAACGAGTACGTCGCGTTCCCCGGCGAGTTCTTCCGCCAGTGGGTGCGCGACTTCTACCAGGACAACAAGCTCTACCGCGGCGAGCTCGTCATGGGCGGCCGGCCGGTGCGCCTCTCCAACATCACGTGCCCGCTCTTCGTCGTCGGCGCCAAGGAGGACTACATCGCGCCGCCCGAGTGCGTCCGTGCCCTCGTCGGTGCCGTCGGCAGCCGGGAGAAGGAGTATGTCGAGCTGCCGGGCGGTCACATCTCGCTGATCGCGGGCCGGGGCGCCGCGCTCCACTGTTGGCCGAAGGTGTCCAGCTGGCTCGGCCCCCGGTCCTAGCCCGGCCTGACGCGCCCCAAAGCGCTTGGCGCAGAGCGTCAAACTACGCTAGGATAAATCTGGGATGGTGAGTCATGGCTGACACAACGCCGAACCAATTTTTCGATCTCTGGAAGCAGCAGCTCGAGGAGGGAACCCAGGCCTGGACCCGCCTCCTGAGCCAGCAGCCTCCCGCCGCCACGCCGCCGAACCCCATGAATTTCTGGAAACCGATCCTCGACCAGGGGCTCCAGAACTGGGCTCGGCTCTTCGCCCAGTCGCCCGCCAGCCCCGATCTCATGACGCAGTGGAAGCAGTTCCTCGACCAATGGATCGAGGCGTGGTCGAAGGTGCTCGGGCAGACGATGGGCACCGAGCAGTTCGCGAAGCTGATGGGCCAGTCGCTCGACTCGTTCCTGGTGAGCCAGGCGCCGATGAAGAGGGCGCTGGACCAGCAGGTCGAGCAGGCCTTGCAGGCGTTCAACCTGCCGTCGCGCAGCCAGCTGACGGCGGTGGCGAAGCAGATCGTGGAGCTGGAGGAGCGGATCGAACGGCTCGAAGACGGCGTCGGCGCGGTGCTGCGTCGGCTCAACAAGGAGCCTACATGATCGGGAAAACGATCGGCGACCTGGCGGCGGGCGATCACGCGGAGCTGGTCAAGACGGTCGAGGACACGGACATCGCGAGCTTCATCGACGCCGTCGGAGACTTCAACCCGGTCCACAGCGATCCCGCCTACGCCGCCACCACCCCCTTCAAGG
>JBGPIS010000240.1:0-4655 GCA_041484965.1 Methylomirabilia bacterium | reverse complement strand
TCCCCGTACTGGCCGCGGCCGCCGGTCTGGCGCACGTAGCGCCCCTGCGCCTCGGCGTGCTGGCGGACGGTCTCGCGGTAGGCGACCTGCGGCTTGCCGACGTTCGCCTCGACTTTGAATTCGCGGAGCAGACGGTCGACGATGATCTCGAGATGCAGCTCGCCCATCCCGTGGATGAGCGTCTGGCCCGTCTCCTCGTCGCTCGTGACGCGGAACGTCGGGTCCTCGAGCGCCAGCCGCGACAGGGACACGCCCAGCTTCTCCTCGTCGACGCGCGTCTTCGGTTCGATCGCGACCGCGATCACCGGCTCCGGGAAGGTCATGGCCTCGAGCACGATCGGCCTGTCCGCGTCGCAGAGGGTATCGCCCGTGGTCGTGAGCTTCAGCCCGATCGCGGCCGCGATGTCGCCGGCCGCGACAGCGTCGACCTCTTCCTTCTTGTTCGCGTGCATCCGGAGCAAGCGGCCAACCCGCTCCTTCTTGTCCTTCGTCGAGTTGTACACGCCGGAGCCGGCCTCCAGCGTGCCGGAGTACACGCGCAGGAACACGAGCTGGCCGACGTGCTGGTCTGTCATGATCTTGAAGGCGAGGGCCGCGAACGGCTCGTCGTCCGCCGCCTTGCGCTCCTCGATCGCCTTCGTCTCGGGGTTGAGCCCTTGCATCGGCGGGATGTCGAGCGGCGACGGCAGGTAATCGAGCACGGCGTCGAGCAGCGGCTGGACGCCCTTGTTCTTGAAGGACGCGCCGCAGAGCACGGGGAAGAGCTTCATGCTGATCGTGCCCTTGCGGACGGCCGCCTTGATCTCCGCCGCGCTGATCGGCTGGCTGGCGACGTACTTCTCGAGGAGATGCTCGTCCACCTCGGCGAGCGCCTCGATCATCTTCTCCCGGCGCTCCTTGACCTGCTCGCGCAGGTCAGCTGGGATCTCGATCGTCTTGTACTCCTTGCCGAGCGTCTCGTCGTCCTCGTCCCAGACCATCGCGACCTGCTCGACGAGGTCCACGAGCCCGTGGTACCGGTCCTCGTGGCCGATCGGGATCTGAATCGCCACCGGATGCGCGCCGAGCCGGTCCTTCAGCATGTCGAGGCAGCGGTAGTAGTCGGCGCCGATCCGGTCCATCTTGTTGACGTAGACGATCCGGGGCACGCGGTATTTATCGGCCTGGCGCCACACGGTCTCCGTCTGCGGCTCGACTCCGGACACAGCATCGAGAATTGTCACGGCACCATCGAGCACCCGCAGTGACCGTTCGACCTCCACCGTGAAGTCGACGTGGCCGGGCGTGTCGAGGATGTTGATCCGGCAGTCCCGCCAGAAGCAGGTCGTCGCCGCCGACGTGATCGTGATGCCACGCTCCTGCTCCTGCACCATCCAGTCCATCGTCGCAGTACCTTCGTGGACCTCCCCGATCTTGTACGAGCGGCCGGTGTAGTACAGGATCCGCTCAGTCGTCGTCGTCTTGCCCGCATCGATGTGGGCCATGATGCCGATGTTGCGCGTCCTCTCCAGCGCGTACTGCCGTTCCACGTCGTTCCCCGTTGTCCTTCCCAGCTATGTTCGAGCCATTTCACCGCTCGGCTCGCCGCCCGAGAGCGGCTCACCTCGCACTGCCATACATGCGAAGAGGGGGGTCACCCTGCGGCCCCCCTCCCGGTTCGGCCTCCTGCTACCAGCGATAGTGAGCGAACGCCTTGTTGGCCTCCGCCATCTTGTGCGTGTCCTCGCGCTTCTTGACCGCCGTACCGCGGTTGTTCGCCGCGTCGAGCAGTTCGGCGGAGAGCTTCTCCGCCATCGAGCGCTCGGCGCGGCGCCGGGCGGCGCCGATGACCCATCGCATCGCGAGCGACGTCCGCCGGTCGGGGCGCACCTCGACCGGAACCTGGTACGTCGAGCCGCCGACCCGCCGCGACTTGACCTCGACGGCCGGCTTCACGTTGTCGATGGCCGTCTTGAACATCTTGAGCGGGTCCTGCTTGGCTCGGTCCTCGATCGACGCGAGCGCGTCGTACATGATCCGCTCAGCCGTCGACTTCTTGCCGCGGATCATCATGATGTTCACGAATTTCGCGACGAGGCGGGAGCCGTACTTCGGGTCCGGCAGCACCTCGCGCTTGGCGGCGCCTGCCCGTCGCATCGGCTACGCCCCTGCGTCCTTGGGTGCCTTGGCGCCGTACTTCGACCGGCTCTGCTTCCGGCCGGCCACGCCGGCGGTGTCGAGCGTGCCACGGATGATGTGATAACGGATGCCCGGCAGGTCCTTCACGCGGCCGCCGCGGATCATCACGATCGAGTGTTCCTGGAGATTGTGGCCGACGCCCGGGATGTAGGACGTCACCTCGAGGCCGTTCGTCAGCCTGACGCGCGCCACCTTGCGCAGGGCGGAGTTCGGCTTCTTCGGCGTCGTCGTGTAGACGCGGATGCAGACGCCCCGTTTCTGGGGACACGCCTGCATCGCGGGCGT
This sequence comes from Methylomirabilia bacterium, assembly GCA_041484965.1. GTDB lineage: Bacteria > Methylomirabilota > Methylomirabilia > Rokubacteriales > CSP1-6 > JBGPIS01. Next base: position 2,192 of record JBGPIS010000240.1, on the reverse strand, counting down.
CTTCGACTTCTTCCGCACCGCCTCGCGACCCTGTCGGACCAGCTGATTAATCGTCGGCATGGCTCTCCGTCACTTCGAACGGTGACAAAACTCTAACTTTATAACCGAGAGACCCTGTACTGTCAACACTTTAGCCATGACGCTCCTACCCGGCCGCGGCCACGCTGCCGTCGCCTTCGCCCTCGGTGGGCTCAGCGACGGGCGGGGTGAGCGACAGCACGCTGTCGAGCGCCTTCATGGCCTCGCCCGCCGGCGTGAGGACTTCCACCCGCGTGTAGTTGTTGAGGCCCGTGCCGGCCGGGATCAACCGGCCCACGATGACGTTCTCCTTGAGGCCGCGCAACTCGTCGGTCTTGCCGGAGATCGCCGCCTCGGTCAGCACGCGCGTGGTCTCCTGGAACGACGCCGCCGAGATGAAGCTGTCCGTCGAGAGCGACGCCTTCGTGATGCCGAGCAGCACGGGCTTCGCCGTCGCGGGCCGCTTGCCCTGCTGGACGATCCGATCGTTCTCCTCCTGGAAGACGAACTTGTCGACCAGCTCGCCCACGACGAACTCGGTGTCGCCGACCTCCTCGATGCGCACCCGCCGGAGCATCTGGCGGACGATGATCTCGATGTGCTTGTCGTTGATCGTCACGCCCTGCAGGCGATAGACCTCCTGCACTTCGTTCACGAGGTAGCGCTGCAGCTCGCGGTCGCCGAGCACGGCGAGATAATCGTGCGGGTTCGGAGATCCGTCCATCAGCGCCTCCCCGGCCTTCACACGATCCCCCTCATGGACACTGATGTGTTTCCCTCTGGGGATCAGATACTCCTTCGTCTCTCCGTTGTCCGCTCGAATCACGATCTTCCGCATGCCCTTTACGAAGCCGCCCATTTCCACCCGGCCGTCGATCTCGGTGATGACGGCCTGCTCCTTCGGCTTGCGCGCCTCGAACAGCTCCGCCACCCGCGGCAGACCGCCCGTGATGTCCTTGGTCTTCGTCGTCTCGCGCGGGATCTTGGCGATGATGTCAGCCGCGAAGACCTCCGTGCCGTCGGGCACCGTGAGGTTCGCACCGACCGGGAGGGCGTACCGATGGCGCTCGGTGCTCTCGGCCGACGCCTGCCCCTCCCCGGCCGAGCGGATGATGACGCCCGGCTGCAGCCTGCCATCGGGGTCCTCGATGATCACTTTGCGGGCCAGGCCCGTCACCTCATCGAACTCCTCGCGGACGGTGACGCCCTCGACGATGTCCTGGTACTCGACCCGGCCGGTGAACTCCGTCAGGATCGGGTTGGTGAACGGGTCCCACTCGACCAGCACCGTCCGCAACTTCACCCTCTGGTCGGCCTTCACCTTGATCTTCGCGCCGTAGACGACCGGGTAGCGCTCGCGCTCCCGGCCGCGCTCGTCCGCGACGCCGATCTCGCCGTTGCGGTTCGTGGCGACTAAGTCACCGTCGCGGTTCACGACCGTCCGGAGGTTGTGGTACTTGGCGAGACCGCCGCTCTTCGACTCGTGCTTCGACGCCTCGACGACGCGGCTCGCCGTGCCGCCGATGTGGAAGGTCCGCATCGTCAGCTGGGTCCCGGGTTCGCCGATCGACTGCGCGGCGATGATGCCGACGGCCTCGCCCAGCTCGGCCAGCCGCCCCGTGCCGAGGTTGCGGCCGTAGCACATCACGCAGATCCCGCGCTTCGTGTCGCACGTGAGCGTGGAGCGGATGCGCACACGCTCGAGGCCCGAGTCCTCGATCTTCTGCGCCAGCTCCTCGATGATCTCGCTGTTCGCCTGCACGATGATCTCGCCTGACAGCGGGTCGCGGATATCCTCCGCCGCCACGCGGCCCAGGATGCGGTCCCGGAGCGATTGAATGATGTCGCCGCCCTCGACGAGCGGCGTCGCGTCGATGTACTTCACCGTACCGCAGTCGTACTCGCTGACGATGACGTCCTGCGAGACGTCGACGAGTCGCCGCGTGAGATAGCCGGAGTCTGCGGTTTTCAGCGCCGTGTCGGCCAGGCCCTTCCGGGCGCCGTGAGTGGACGTGAAGTATTCGAGGACGGTCAGGCCCTCGCGGAAGTTCGACGTGATCGGCGTTTCGATGATCTCGCCGCTGGGCTTCGCCATGAGGCCGCGCATGCCGGCGAGCTGGCGGATCTGCTGCTTCGAACCCCGCGCGCCCGAGTCGGCCATCATGTAGATGGGG
>JBGPIS010000239.1:0-4720 GCA_041484965.1 Methylomirabilia bacterium | reverse complement strand
GTGTCGCGCCTCGCGACGCACGCGCGCTGCAAGCTCGAGATCAGCGCGATCGCCGTCACCGACGCCGAGGCGCCGCGATGAGACGAATGAAAAGCGACATGCGGAACGGAGCCGGGTCGCACCTCGTCTCAGGCCACCCACGGAGTGTGGCGGCCTCGCGGCCCCCGCTACAACACCCGTGATGCTCGGGTTCGTCGGGCTCGGAGTGATGGGCGGCCGCATGGCCAAGCGTCTTCTCGACGCCGGTCACGGCGTGATCGGCTACAACCGCACGCGCGAGAAGACCCGCTGGCTGGCCGACGGCGGCATGCGTATCGCCGATTCCCCCCGCGAGGTCGCCGCCGCCGCCAGCGTCGTGTTCAGCATGGTGACCGACACCGCGGCGCTCGAGGCCATCACCCGCGGCCCGGACGGGATCCTCGCGGGCCTGCGCCGCGGCGCGGTCTGCGTGGAGATGAGCACCGTGAGCCCCGACGCGGTCAAGGCGCTCGCCGACGAGGTGGCCGCTCGCGGCGGCATCCTGCTCGACGCGCCGGTGTCGGGCTCGCCCGCGACCCTGGAGGCCGGCCAGCTCTCCTTCATGGTGGGCGGCGACGAGGCGGCGCTCGAGCGGGTGCGCCCCTACCTCACCGCGATCGGGCCGACGATCACCCACGTGGGCGGGGTCGGCCTGGCGAAGGCGATGAAGATCGCGACCAACCAGGGTCTCGCCGTGCAGATGCTGGCGTTCGCCGAGGCGGTCGTGCTCGCCGAGAAGGCCGGGGTCGCGCGCGAGCGCGCCGTCGAGGCGCTGCTCCGGAGCGTCGTCGCCTCGCCGATGCTGAAATATCGCGGGCCCTTCGTGCTGGGCATGCCGGCCGAGGCGTGGTTCGACGTCGGCATGATGCAGAAGGATCTGAAGCTCGCGCTCGACCTGGGCCGCGCGGCGGGGGTGCCGTTGACGGCCGTGTCGGCGGCCAACGAGATGTTGACGGCGGCTCGCGGGCTCGGTCTCGCCGGGTACGACTTCGCCGTCGTCTTCGACGTCGTCGCCCGCCTGGCGGGACTGGCCCCGAGCCGGAAGAGCTGAGCCGGCGGGCTCAGCCGTCGATCAGCGCGGTGTGAGCGTCGCGCGGCCCGTGGCCGTGTCCACGGTCAGCGTGAACGCGTCCAGCACGTCCCGGCCGAGCAGGCCGTCCACGGGCTCGGCCAGGCCGGCGGCCGGCAGCGCGTGGACAATGACCGGCAGCGGGCCGATGCGAGCCCCGGCGACGTCGAGGAGCGGGACGGTCACGAGGCTCGCCGTCGCCGCGCCCGTCGCGCCCACGATCTGGACCGGCTGCCCCGGCTGGCCGCCGAAGCCGGCGCGCTCGATCGCCGCCGGCGAGATGACCGTGCGGGCGGCGCCCGTGTCCACGATGAGGGTGAGCGCCACTCCGTTGAGCCGGGCGGTGACCGTCACGGGCGCGCCCCGGGTAGCCGGAATCACCGCGGCCTCGGGATCCGGGAGCGGCGGCCCTGAGCGCGCCTGCGGGTGGTCGAGGAGCTCCGCGGCCTCGCGATAGGCGGGCGGGATCGAGGTGACGTCGGCGGTGTAGTGCACGATGCCCTCGGTGTCGGTCCACCGGTAGAGCTCGGCCGACGCCGGCGCCGCGGCGAGCCCAGCCGCCAGGACGAGGAGCGCGACGCCGCGGTACCGCGTGGCTCAGTCCTCGACGGGGAGCGTGACCGGCTCCCCGGCCCCGTAGAAGTAAGCGCCACGGCCGGCGGCCGCGCCGACCACCGCGATGTCGAAGCAGCCCGGGTCCTCGACGATCGGCACCGGGAGGTCGGGGTGGTCGGTCATCCAGCCGAGCTCAGGATGGGCCGCCTGCATCGCCTTCGGCTCCTTGTTCAGCATCATCGTCTTGAACGGCAGCCGCGCGGCGCGATAGAGCGCCTCCTGGATCTCCCGCCGGCCCCAGCCGGCCTTGGCGAAGACCTGGGCGTGCTCGGGGCAGATGAAGAGCGTGTTGTGCTCGCGCTCCTCCGTCTTCGTCCGCGGATCGACGCGGCGGCCGATCAGCCAAAGCCCGGTCCCCACCTGCGCCACGTTGGTGGCCGCCGTCGCGAAGACCTGGATCAGGTCCTCCGGCGTGGTCGAGCGGAAGTCGTGAAGCTCGCAGATGCCGTAGACGAAGTGCACGGTGACCGTGCTCGCGTCCTTCGCGAAGCCGCGCGTCACGTGGTAGGGCTCCCACGGGCTCTCGGCCTCGTTCTCCGCGCAACAGCAGGCGTACTTGAGCGGCGAGCCGATCGTGTCCATGTCCGAGACGCCGACGTAGGTGTGGCCGACGTTCATCATCGCGAGGCGCAACGCGCGCCCGAGCACGGTGTTGCTCGCCGAGGGCGCGCCCGGGCCGAGCGCGCACATGCCGGAGTTCACGTTGGCGACGCGCCCCTTGGGGCCGTTGACGAGCAGGAGCGGCGCGTGGGGGCCGGTGGACATGGCCTTGTTCCGGATGTACATCTTCGGCTCCGCGAGGCACCGCACCGCGGCGATCAGGAGCGGCAGGTGCTCGGGGCCGCAGCCCGCCATGACGGCGTTGACCGCGAGCTTCTCGACCGTGGCGATCCCGAAGCCCGGCTCGAGCGTCGCGACGACGTCGCCGGGGCTCCGCTTCGTCCCGCGGAGCATTGCCTGCACGGCGCGGTCGGTCGGCGCGACGAGCGGGAGCCCGTCGGACCAGCCGCGCCGGAGGAAGTCGGCCTGCATCCGCCCCCAGGCGTCGAGGAGGTCCTGACCCTCAAAGACGAGCCGCTCTTCGAGCGCGGGCCGCTCGACCGCCTTCGGCGGCTCGACCGTCTTCGTCAGCCCCGCGAGGATCTGGTCGAAGGCCGCCCCGGCCATCCGGTGGATGTCCTCGGGCTTCTGGTTGGTGAACGGCAACGGCACGACGGCGAGCGGGAGGCCGGCCAAGCCGAAGCTCGCGGCGCTGCGCTCCGCGTCGTGCACGAACGTCTTCGCGGTGAAGAGGACGGTCGGGATCCCCCGCCGCTCCAGCTCGACCATGTCGTGGGCACCCCACGACGTGCACGAGCCTCAGTCGGCGGTCGTGCCGACCACCGCGTCCACTTCCGACGCGATGCGGTCGGCGTCCTCCGCCGTGCAGTGGCGCATGAGCCAGCCGACCGAGCCCGTGTAGCGCCTGAATTTCGCCTTCGGGAACCGCGCGCGGAGCAGCTCTTCGGTCTTGTCGAGCGCCGCGTCACCGCCCGCCTTGATGTTCCAGTAGAGGCCGATCGTCGCGCCGTCGATCGCCTGCAGGCGCGCCGCCGGCTTCACCGAGTGCTCGACCGTCTTCGCCACCGGGTTCAGGATCTCGAGCCGTGCCATACGTGCCGTCCTCCTCTCGGGACCGCGCTAGCGGATGACCTTCTTCGCACGGAGTCGCGTGATCTCGTCGGATGAATAGCCCCACTCGGCGAGCACCTCGTCCGTGTGCTGGCCCTGGAGCGGCGCCGGGGACCGGACGCCGGGCCGCATGCGCGAGAACTTCAGGGGCGTGCCCACCACGGGGATCTCACCCAGCCGCGGGTGCATCACGCGCTCGATCAATCCGCGCGCCGCCATCTGCGGGTCGTTCATGACCTGATCGACCGTGTTGACCGGAGTCGCGGGCACCCCGGCCTCCTCGAGCAGCTTGAGCAGGGGCTCCCGGTCGTGCCCGGCGATCGCCCGCTCGAGCTCCGCCTCGAGCTCCCGGCGGTGCTTGACGCGCTCGATGTTGGTGGCGAAGCGCGGGTCGGCCGCCATCCCGTCGAGCCCGAGCGCCGGCGCCAACCGCTGCCAGAACCGGTCGTTCGCGCCCGCGATGAACACCCACTGACCGTCGCGGCAGCGGAAGTTGCGGTAGGGCGAGAGCGAGGGATGCGATGAGCCGAGGGGCTTCGGGACCGCGCCCGTCAAGAGGTAGCCCTCGGCGTGGTAGTTCAGGAGCGTCAGGGCGGTCTCGAGCAGCGAGCCGTCCACCCGCTGGCCGAGCCCCGTCCGCTCGCGGTAGATCAGCGCGTTCGCAATCCCGAAGGCGCAGAGGATGCCGGTCGTGAGGTCGAGGAAGGAGACGCCGCAGCGCACCGGCGGGCCGTCGGGCTCGCCCGTGATGGACATGATCCCGCTGAACGCCTGCATCAGCGCCTCGTAGCCGGCCCCGTCCTTGCGCGGCCCCGTGCGGCCGAACGCCGAGACCGAGCAGTAGACCAGGCGCGGGTTGAGCGCGGCAAGCGTGTCGTAGCCGAGGCCGAAGGATTCCATCGTGCCCGTGCGGAAGTTCTCGACGAGCACGTCGGCGCGGCGGACGAGGCGCTTGAGCACCTCGACCCCCTCGGGCGCCTTGAGGTCGAGCGTGATGTCGCGCTTGTTCCGGTTGATGACGAGATACGCCGCCGACTCCCCGTCCTTGTGGGGCGGCCACGTGCGCGACTCGTCGCCGGTCCCCGTATCCTCCACCTTGATGACGTCCGCGCCCATATCCGCGAGAAGCATGGCGCAGTAGGGCCCGGCGAGGACACGGGAGAGATCGAGCACGCGGATGCCTTCGAGCGAGAGGGCGGGCGTGGTCATGTGCGCTACTATACCTCCATGTCCACGCTTCGCGAGGCGCTCGGCCAGCGCATCCTCGTCCTCGACGGGGCGATGGGCACGATGATCCAGGCGGCAGGCCTCACCGCCGCCGACTTCGGCGGCCCGCAGTACGAGGGC
>JBGPIS010000238.1:0-4729 GCA_041484965.1 Methylomirabilia bacterium | reverse complement strand
TCGGCGTCGGCGGCGTTCATGTTGAAGAAGTGCGCCTCGCGGCCGAGCGCCTTGATCTGGCCGACGATGCGCTCTACGTTGGCGAACGTCGCTCTGCGGTCGAGGTGCACGCCGAAGATGTTCATCCCGGCGCGCGCGAGCGCCAGGCTCACCGCCTCGCCGAACCCCGACGAGGCGCCGAGCGTGAGCGCCCAGCCGCTCAGACGAACCCCGTCCGTTGCCATGTGAGGCTCCTTTCCGTGGACGAGCGCATTCTAGCATCGTAGAATCGCCTGAGGCCATGCCGAAGACCGCCGGAATCATCCTCATCGGCAACGAGATCCTCTCCGGCAAGATCGCCGACGCCAACGCCGCGTACCTCTGCCGCGAGCTGCGGGAGCTCGGCGTGGACGTCCGCCGGATCTCGGTCATCCCCGACGCGGTGGAGCTGATCGCGGATGAGGTCGGACGGTTCAGCCGCGACTACGACGTCGTTTTTACCTCGGGCGGGGTCGGGCCCACCCATGACGACGTCACGATCGAGGGCGTCGCCCGCGCGCTGCTGACGAGGGTCGTCCGCCATCCACGGCTCGTCGGCATCCTCGAGGGCTACTACGGCGACCGGCTCAACGACGCGCACCTCAAGATGGCCGAGATTCCCGAGGGCGCCGAGCTGGTTGGCGGTGAGCCGCTCCGATTCCCGACGATCGTCATGAAGAACGTGTACGTCCTCCCGGGCGTGCCCGAGATCTTCCGGCAGAAGTTCGACGCGCTCCGGGAGCGCTTCCGCGACCAGCCGATCCACCTGAAGAACGTCTTCGTGCGGATCGGCGAGGGGACGCTGGCCGACCACCTGAACGCGCTCCTCACGGACTTCCCCCAGCTGCTCCTCGGCTCCTATCCCGAATTTTCCAATCCCGAGTACAAGGTGAAGGTGACGCTCGAGTCGCGCGACCCTGGCTACGTCGAGAAGGCCCTGGGGGAGCTTCTCCGGCGCCTGCCGGCGGGCGCCCTCGTGAAGGTCACCTGACCGCCCTCGGGTAGCCGCGTCCCGTGCGAGGGATTCCGCTCGGTGTCGCCGTCGTCGCGTCCGGCCTGTACTTCATCGGTCTCGCGACGGCGCCGTTCATCGACCCGCCCGAAGGGTTCCACGCCGAGGTCGCCCGCCAGATGGGGGTTCTCCACGACTGGATCACGCCGCGGGTCAATGGCGTGCGTTACTTCGACAAGCCGCCGCTCCCGTACTGGCTCATGTCGGTCTCGTTCGCGGCGCTCGGCCCCACGCCCTTCGCCGCGCGCCTCTGGTCGGCGCTCGCCGCGGTCGGCGTGGCGGCCGTGACGGCGCGCCTCGGCGTGATGCTGGGCGGGGCGCGCCTCGGGCTTCTCGCGGGACTCATGGTCGCGGCCAACCTCGGCGTCTTCATCGACGGCCGCATCGGGAAGCCCGATCTACTCTTCACTCTCTGGCTCGTCCTCGTGTTCGCCGGCTTCGTGATCGCCTATCGTGGTGGCGGCCGGCGCGGGCTCGTGCTCTTCTACGCGAGCCTGGGTCTCGCGACGCTCAGCAAGGACATCGTCGGGGCGTTCGGGCCACTCGTCGCGATCGCCCTCTTCTTCTGGCTCACGCGCGAGCGGCCGGTGGCGCCGTGGTTCCCGTGGTGGGGCGTTCTCCTCACGGCCGGTATCGCGCTGCCCTGGTATCTCGCGGTGGAGGCGGGGAGCCGCGGCTTCCTCTGGTACACGATCGTGGACAACCACGTCCTGAACTTCGCCCGGCAGCGCGTCTTCCCCGACGCGGACGTACCGCTCTCGTCGGTCGAGTTCCTCGTGGTGACGGGGCTCGCGTTCCTGCCGTGGGCGCTCGCGCTCCCGTGGGCGATCCTGCGAGCGTTCCGCCGGCCCTGGGAGGACGCGACCGCGCGGCTCTGGCTCCTCTTCGCGCTCTGGGCCGTCTGCGTGATCGGCTTCTTCACGGTCTCGCCCTTCAAGCTCCCGCACTACGGGCTCCCCGCGTTCCCCGCGCTGGCGCTCCTCGTGGCCCGCGTGTGGGACGAGACGCTCGAGGCCGCGCCGGGTTCGGCCACGCCGCGCGCGCTCCTCGCCCCGCTCCTGGTCCTCTTCGTCCTTGTTGCGGTCGCGTTCGCGTCGGTCTGGAGCGGGCTGCTCCAGATCCCGGGGAGCGCCCTCGCGAGTGTCGACGTCGCGACACGGAACCTCGCGGCCCGCGGCCAGAGCCCGCCGCAGTCGCCGCTCGACGCCTGGCGCCCGCTGATGCTGCGGGGCGGCGCGATCTTCGCCCTCGGGAGCGCCGCGCTCGCGGTGGCGGTGTGGCGCCGCGCGGCGGCGTTCGGGATCGGCGTCGCGCTGGCGACGACGCTCGCGTTCCTGCCTGCGGTGGCGGGCGAGGGGGTCGCTCAGTTCGTCCGCGCGCGCTCCGTCCGCCCGCTCGCGGCTGCGCTCGCGGAGCGCGCGCGCCCGGGCGAGCTCGTCGTCCACGAGGGCGCCATCGAGTACAGCGCCTCGGCGCTGATGCGCCTGCCCGGTCCGGTGCACGTCGTGAACGGGGGCCAGTCGAACCTGGCGTTCGGCGCGACGTTCCCCGAGGCGCGCGACGTTTTTTGGGACCCGCCGCGCCTGCGGGCGGCGTGGGCCGCGCCGGGGCGCCACTACCTCCTCTCGACCGTCCCGCCCGAGAGGAGCGTCGTCGGCTCGCTGCCCGCAGGGAGCGCCCACCTGATCGCGCAGTCGGGCGGCCGCTGGCTCTATTCGAACCTTGCCGATTGAGCCATGAACGTCCGATGATGAGGGCGTCATGAGCGCGTCGACGCCCCGGTACGTCCTGAAGCCCGACCCGCACAGCAGCCACTCGATCATCCTCCAGTGGCTCGGCGAGGGGCGCGGGCGGCGCGTCCTCGACGTCGGCGCGGCCGACGGGATCGTCAGCCGGCGGCTCACCGAGCGCGGCTGGCGCGTGACGGGGATCGAGGGCGACCCGGCGCTCGCGCAGGCCGGGGCTCGGCACTGCGAGCGGATGATCACGGCCAACCTCGACCGCGAGATCCCGCAGGTCGTCGGACCGTTCGACGCGATCGTGTACGGCGACGTCCTCGAGCACCTGACCGACCCGCTGCGCGTGCTCGTCGAGCTCGACCGCTCGCTCGCGCCGGGTGGCTTCGCGATCATCTCGGTTCCCAACATCGCTCACCTGTACATCCGGCTTCTGCTCCTCTTCGGGCGCTTCGACTACATCGACCGGGGGATTCTCGACAACACGCATCTTCGATTCTTCACGGCGCGCTCGCTGAAGGCGCTGATCGCCGACGCGGGGCTGACGATCGAACGCTTCACCGCCACGCCGGCGCCGCTCTACCAGATCCTGCCGGCCGCCTGGCACCAGCGGTGGGTCGCGGTGACCCATGCGATCAATGCGGTGATCGCGCGCACCCTCCCGCGGCTCCTCGGCTACCAGCTCATCGTGCAGGTACGGCCGAAGGACGGCGCGCTCGGGACGCGGAATGGCTGAGGCGGGATCCACGCCGAAAGTCGTGGTGGTGATGCCGGCGTACAACGCGGGGCGGACGCTCCGGATGACGTACGAGGAGCTGCCGAAGGACACCGTGAACCTGGTGATCCTGGTGGACGACGGCTCCACGGACGCGACGCTCGACGTCGCCCGCCAGCTCGGCCTGGAGATCTTCGTCCACAACCGCAACTACGGCTACGGCGCGAACCAGAAGACCTGCTACGCGGAGGCGCTGCGCGCCGGGGCCGAGGTCGTCGTGATGGTGCACCCGGACTACCAGTACGACCCGCGGCTCGTGCCGCAGATCGTCGAGCCGATCGTGCGCGGCGAGGCCGACGTGGTGCTGGGCTCACGGCTCAAGGCGGGGTCGGCGGTCGAGCAGGGGATGCCCTGGTGGAAGTACGTCGCGAACCGGTTCCTGACCGCACTGGAGAACCGGGTCTTCGGGCTCCGGCTCTCCGAATTCCACACCGGGTACCGCGCGTTCCGGCGCGAGGTACTGGAGACCGTGAACTTCGGCGCCAACTCCGACGGCTTCGTCTTCGACCAGGAGATCATCGCGCAGGTGGTCGCGGCCCGGTTCCGGATCGCCGAGATCGCCGTGCCGACGCGCTATTTCCCCGAGGCCTCCACGGCCGGCTTCCTCGCGTCCACGGTCTACGGGCTCCGGATCCTCGCGGTGCTCTTCTGGTACACGCTCCACCGGCGCGGGCTCAGGCGCTCCCGCCGCTTCGACAGCCTTCGCGCTCGATACACGAAGCTTCCGTGAGGGTTCTCGCCCGCTCGTTCGAGGTGGCGGCGGCGGCCGTCGTCTGCCTGACCGTCGCCGTGCTCGCCACCGGGGGCTGGACGGTCGGTGGTCTCTCACTGACCCGTCCCGAGGACCTGGTCGTCCTGCTCGTCGGGCTTGCCGCCCTCCGGCTCCTCGTCGCGCCCGTCGTGCTCCCCGCGGCGCGCCCGGCTCGCGTGGTGGCGGCCGGGGTCGCGCTCTACGCGCTGCTGATGGGATTCATCGTCGTGACGCGGCACCTCGCGTTCCAGACCCACGCGCTCGACCTCGGCTACTACGTCCAGGTGGTGTGGTCGATCGCGTCGGGCTACGGCGCGTACGTGACGCTCCCGACGATGCACGCGTGGGGCGATCACTTCTCGCCGGTGCTCCACCTCCTGACGCCGCTCGGCTGGCTCGTGCCGGGCGGGACCGGGCTGGTCATCGTCCAGACGCTG
>JBGPIS010000237.1:0-4771 GCA_041484965.1 Methylomirabilia bacterium | reverse complement strand
CTGGCACGTCGCGGCGTTGGGTCTCCTGCTGGGCTTCGCCAACGTCTTCGACCAGCCCGCGCGCCAGTCGTTCGTCATGGAGCTGGTCGGCAGGCAGGACGTCGCGAGCGCGGTGGCGCTCAACTCCGCCGCGTTCAACGCCGCGCGCATCGTGGGGCCCGCGGTGGCCGGAGTCGTGATCGCCCGTGTCGGTGTCGGGCCCGCGTTCTTCGTGAACAGCGCGGGCTTCGTCGGCGTGATCCTGACGCTGCTGCGGCTTGAGGCGCGGGGGCTGCCGGCGACCGAAAGGCGGGCCCCGATGCTCGAAGAGATCGGCGAGGGGCTGCGCTACGCGCGGCGCACGCCGCGGCTGCTGCTCGCGATCGGCCTCGTCCTGATCGTGAGCCTCTGCGTCTTCAACTTCACCGTCTACGTGCCGCTCCTGGCGCGCGCCGTGCTCGGCCTCGGCGCCGAGGGGTTCGGCTTCCTGATGGCGTCGCTCGGCGTCGGCGCCGTGGCGGGCGCGCTCACGGTGGGCATGCTCGGCTCGCGCGAGCCGGGGCTCGTGCAGATGTTCGCGTCGGCCGCGGTCGCGTTCATGGCCTTGCTGGGGCTCGCGGCAACGCGCCACGTCTGGATGGCCGTGCCGCTTCTGTTCGTCACCGGCTACTTCGGCATCATGCTGATGGCGAGCTGCAACACGTCGATGCAGCTCCGCGCGCCAGACGCGCTGCGGGGGCGCGTGATGAGTCTCTACACGTGGGTGTCGGGCGGCATCTTCCCGATCGGCGCGTTCCTCGTCGGCACGATCTCGCAGTGGTGGGGCGTGTCGGCCGCGTTCCTCTTGAACGGCGTCCTCGGCCTCGCCGTCCTCGCCGGTATCATGCTCTGGTGGCGGCTCCGTCATGATTGACGCACGCCTCGGGGTATGTCTCGGGACACACTTGCGGGCCTCGAGTGGGCTTGAGTAGAGTAGGCGCGCGATGGACGACGAGACCCGGGTTTACTTCGACGAGTTCCGTCGAGAGCTCGCCGGGCGCTTCGACACCCTGGACGGCAAGGTCGGCGTCCTCGACGTCAGGGTCGGCGCAGTGGAGGGCAGAGTCGGCGCCCTCGACGGTAGGGTCGGGGCCCTCGACGGTAGGATCCACGACCTCGATGGTCGCGTCGGGGCGCTGGACCACAAGGTCGGTGCGCTGGACGCGAAGATCGGCGAAACGCGTCGGGATCTCGGTGAAATGATCGGCATGATGCATCGGGATCTCGGTGAAAAGGTCGACGAGGCGCGGCGCGACTTCGGCGTCCTGAACGAAGCCCTGCGGCGCGACGTGCAGACGGTCATCGAGGTCGTGGATGGCAACACGAAGAAGATCGCGGCCAGCACGCAGTCCATCGAGAAACTCCGAGACCAGATGAACCGGAGGTTCGCGCTGGTGCGCGCGGACCTCGGCGAGCTTCAGCGCAGCCGAACGCCCCGCCGCCGGCCCCGCCCCTAGCGCTTCTTCGCGTACCCCTTCGCTCCGAGCGCCTCGGAGATCTCGTCGAGGATCACCGGGTCGTCGATGGTCGCCGGCATCGTGTACTCCTGGCTGTCGGCGATCCGCTTCATCGTGCCTCTCAGGATCTTCCCCGAGCGCGTCTTGGGCAGACGTTTGACGACGATCGCGGTCTTGAACGCCGCCACGGGCCCGATCTGCGCGCGCACGCGCTCGACTAGCTCCCGCGCGATGTCGGTCTCGCTCCGCTCCACGCCCGCCTTGGTGACGACGAAGCCCAGGGGCACCTCGCCCTTGATCTCGTCGGCGACGCCGATCACTGCGCACTCGGCGACGTCCGGGTGGCCGGCGAGCACCTCTTCCATCGCGCCCGTCGAGAGCCGGTGGCCGGCGACGTTGATGATGTCGTCCATGCGGCTCATGATGTAGAGGTAGCCGTCCTCGTCCTTGTAGCCTGCGTCGGCCGTGAGGTAGTGGCCCGGGTGCTTGGCGAGGTAGGACGTCTCGTAGCCCGCGTCGTTGTTCCAGAGGGTCGGCAGACACCCCGGCGGGAGCGGCAGCTTGACGGCGATCGAGCCGATCTGGCCCGCGGGCATCTCCTGGTTGTCCTCGCTCAGCACCCGCACGTCGTAACCGGGCACGGCCTTCGTGGGCGAGCCCGCCTTCACGGGCAGCATGCCGAGCCCCATGCAGTTGGCGGCGATCGGCCAGCCCGTCTCGGTCTGCCACCAGTGGTCGATCACCGGCACGCCGAGCTTGTCCTCGGCCCAGTGGAGCGTGTCGGGATCGCAGCGCTCGCCGGCGAGGAAGAGCGTGCGGAAGTTGCGCAGATCGTGCTTCGCGATGTAGTGGCCCTGCGGGTCCTCCTTCTTGATCGCGCGGAAGGCGGTGGGCGCCGTGAACAGCACGTTCACGCCGTGCTGGGCGATCAGCCGCCAGAAAGCGCCGGGGTCGGGTGTGCCGACGGGCTTGCCCTCGTAGAGGATGGTCGTGCAACCCTTGAGCAGCGGCGCGTAGACGATGTACGAGTGGCCGACGACCCAGCCGATGTCCGACGCCGCCCAGTACGTCTCGCCCGCGCCCACGCCGTAGATCTCGCTCATGGACCACTTGAGCGCGACGGCGTGGCCGCCGTTGTCGCGGACGACGCCCTTCGGTACGCCCGTCGTCCCCGAGGTATAGAGGATGTAGAGCGGGTCCGTCGCGGCCACCGGCACGCAGTCGGCCGGCTGGGCGCCCGCCAGCGCCTCGCCCCACTCGAGGTCGCGCCCCCTGGTGAGCTGCGCGAGCTCGGGCGTGCGCTGGAGGATCACGCAGCGCTCGGGCTTGTGAGCGGACATCGCGATCGCGCCGTCGAGGAGCGGCTTGTAGGGCACCGCGCGGCTCACCTCGATCCCGCACGACGCCGAGAGGATCAGCTTGGGCTTGGCGTCGTCGATGCGCTTGGCGAGCTCGTTGGACGCGAAGCCGCCGAACACCACCGAGTGGATCGCGCCGATGCGCGCGCAGGCAAGCATCGCCATGATCGCCTCGGGCACCATCGGCATATAGATGATGACGCGGTCGCCCTTGGCGACGCCCAGGCGCCGTAGCATGCCCGCGGTACGCGCGACCTCGTCCCGCAGCTCGCGGTAGGTGAACGTCTTCACGGTGTTGGTGACGGGGCTGTCGTAGACGAGCGCGCGCTGCTTGCCGCGCCCGCGGTCCACGTGCAGATCGAGCGCGTTGTAGCAGGTGTTGAGCGCGCCGCCCGCGAACCAGCGGTAGAAAGGCTTGCGCGAGTCGTCGAAGACGCGGTCCCAACGCTTCTCCCAGTGGAGGTCCTCGGCGGCTGCGGCCCAGAAGCCCTCGGGGTCCTTCATTGAGCGGGCGTAGACCTCGTCGTAGATGCTCCTCGCCATCGCGAACCCTCCCGCGGACGCTGCCCCAAGGGTCAGTGCTCGGAAGTTAGCCGCCACGGCGGCCAGACGCAACCACAATCTCGGCCAGCAGTGATCTCAATAACTCATTGTTATAGCGGTAATATATTAATTCTTGACAATACCGATCGACAATAGTAGTTATCGCTGATAGTGCCGGGAAGGCGCCCGCCTCCCGGTTTTCGTTTCGGAGGAGCCGATGAGCGGGGCCATCAAGGAGCCGAAGGCCATAGGATCACCCATCGGCATCCTCGACGAGCACCCCGAGTGGTCGGCCCGGCTGATCGCCGAGCTCGAGCATCGGCGGCTGCCCTTCGAGAAGATCGACCACTCGAGCCACGCCTTCGACCCGCGCGATCGGAGTAAGCACTACTCGGTGATCGTGAACCGGACGAGCCCGTCGTCCCACCGGCGCGGCCACGGGAGCGCGCTCTTCTACGCCGAGGCGTTGCTCGCCCACTGGGAGGCGCTCGGCGTCCCAGTGATCAATCCCGTCGCGGCCTGGCGCTTCGAGAAGTCGAAGGCGCTCCAGCTGGGCCTGTTCGAGTGCCTCGGCGCGCGCTACCCCAGGACGATCGTCGTGAACCACCGGGACCAGCTCTTGAAGGCGAGCGAGAGTCTCCGCTTCCCAGCGCTCGTCAAGCCGAACGTGGGCGGCTCGGGCGCGCTCATCGAGCGCGTCGCGTCGCGCGCCGAGCTCCAGGCGCGCGCGCCGGCGCTTGACTTCGGCCCGGACGGCGTGGCCCTGCTTCAGGAGTACGTCGAGCCGGCAGACGGCGCAATCGTCCGGGTCGAGGTGCTCGATGGCCGCTATCTCTACGCGATCCGCATCGTCCGCTCCGCGGCGGATTTCAACCTCTGCCCCGCGGACATCTGCCAGACGCCGGCGCTGCCGGCGGACGCCGGCCTGGGGGCCTGCCCCGCGGACCCAAAGCCCGGGCTGAGCGTGACGCGCTACGACGCAGCGCGCGAGGTGGTCGACCAGGTGCTGGCGCTCACGCGCGCCGCGTCCATCGACGTCGGCGGCGTCGAGTACCTCGTCGGCCGTGACGACGGCCGCGTCTATTTCTACGACGTCAACGCCACGTCGAACTTCGTCGCCAACGCGCCGGATGTGCTAGGCTTCGACCCCACGCCGCAACTCGCGGACTACATCGTCAAGGTAGCCACGAAGAAAGGAGCACACCATGAGCCTGAGACTCGGAGACACCGCGCCGGACTTCACCGCTGAGAGCACCGAGGGCCCGATCAGCTTCCACCCGTGGCTCGGCGACGGCTGGGGGATCCTCTTCTCGCACCCGCGCGACTTCACGCCCGTCTGCACGACGGAGCTCGGCTACGTCGCGCGTCTGAAGCCGGAGTTCGACCGGCGGAGGG
>JBGPIS010000236.1:0-4805 GCA_041484965.1 Methylomirabilia bacterium | reverse complement strand
CGTCGCGGCGGGCGCGGCGCTGATGCGGCTCACGCGCGGCATGCTGCTCGAGGTGCTCCGGCAGGACTACGTGCGCACCGCGTGGGCGAAGGGGCTCGCCGAGCGGCAGATCGTTTTCAAGCACGCGCTTCGGAATGCGATCATCCCCGTCGTGACACTGATTGGCACGCAGTTGCCGCAGATCATCGGCGGGACGGTGATCATCGAGACCATCTTCCAGCTGCCGGGCATGAGCCGGTTCCTCTTCGACGCGATCAACCAGCGCGATTACCCGGTGATCCAGGGCGTGAACCTCGTCGTCGTCTCGACCGTCGTCCTTGTGAACCTTGCCGTCGACGCGCTCTATGCCGTCCTCGATCCCCGCATCCGTTATTAGGTTCGGAGGGGGGCTGCGCGAACGCGGCCGGGCCTTCGCGCTGGCGCGTGCGCTGGTCGCGGTCGGCCGGTTCTGCCGCCGCAAGCCGCTCGGCGCGCTCGGCGGCCTCATCGTCGTCGCGATGCTGCTGATGGCGGTCTTCGCCGAGCGGATCGCGCCGTACGACTACGATCAGTCGATCCGCGGGGCACGGATGAAGCCGCCGAGCGCCGCCCACTGGCTCGGCACCGACAACCTCTCACGCGACATGTGGAGCCGCGTCGTGTACGGCGCCCGGGTGTCCATCACCGTTGGCTTCCTGACGATCGGGCTCGCGGTCCTCCTGGCCACCGCGGTCGGAGTCTCGAGCGGCTACTTCGGCGGAGTCTACGACCTCGTCGTCCAGCGCGTCGTCGACGCGTGGCTCTCCTTCCCGTACCTGGTGATCATCCTTTCTCTGATGGCAGTGCTCGGTCTCGGTCTCCTGAACGTCGTCCTCTCGCTCGCCGTCCTGATCGCCGCCGCCAACTCGCGGGTGATCCGCGGGGCGACGATCGCCGTGGCGCAGGGCGCCTACGTCGAGGCGGCGCGGGCGCTCGGCTGCGGCCACGCGCGCATCATCCTGCGCCACATCCTGCCGAACGTGATGGCGACGGTCATCATCCTCGCGACGATCGGCCTCGGCGCGGCGATTCTGGCGGAGTCGGCGCTCTCGTTCCTCGGCTTCGGCGTCCCGCCGCCGTACCCGTCGTGGGGTGCGATGCTCTCCGGCTCGGGGCGCACGTACATGTTCCGCGCGCCGTGGATGGCGGTGTGGCCCGGCGTCGCGATCTCGCTCGCGGTGTTCGGGTTCAACATGCTCGGCGACGCGCTGCGCGATGTCCTGGATCCGCGCCTCCGAGGCAGTGGGCGCTGAGCCTTGACGACGGTCCGGGCGGGGAGTAGTGAGGAGGTACGGCAGGCGGAGGACGCTCCGCCCGCCGTCGTGGGCCTACTCCGGCCAGGAGGTGTGGATGGAAAACGCGCCACCGGACCTAGCGGCCGCGCCGTCCGGAGCCTGCTAGCGGCATCGAGCGGCGCCCAGTCGAGCAGGACCAGTTCCCGGTTTTATCCGGGACGCGCAGCCAAGACTGCGCAACACAAACAAGGGGAGGCCGTGGGCGGGAATGCTCCCGCCCACCCCCCCGACAAACCTTCCGCCCTCCTGAAATCCCGTGTCCACTGACCTTTTCATCGCGGCGTCCGGCTGGCCGGCGAGCGCTCTCCTCGAGGCCGTTCCCCCCGCCTGCCGTCGCGCAGTGGAGCCGGGGCCGGCCCCCCGCGTGGAGGGCGCTGACTCGGTCGTGGACTTCCCGGAATGGCGCCCGCGGCGCGCGGCGCGCCATCTCGTACCGGCCTTCAGCGCGGTCACGTCCGTCCCGTACACCTTCAGGTTCGAGCTCTCCGCGCGGGCGGGCGACACGTGGTCACCGTGGGTGGGCGGCGCCGCGATCGGCGTGGGGCGCTTCGAGCCGGTGGCCGAGCGCGCGGGCGCGCTCGCCGCCGAGATCGACGAGTTCAGGGCGTCGGCGCCGGTCGATGCTGTCCGGCTCCGCTTGCGCGTGAGCGCCGCCGAGCCGCGCGCGCTCTTCGCGGCGCCCTGGCTCGTCACCCTCTCCGCGTGGGACGGCGAGGCCGCCGCGACCGAGCAGGCGTTTGCGGGAGGGGCAGCGCGGCTCGCCGTGCCCGCCGTGAGCCAGATGGAAGCCGACGAGGCGATCCGCCAGCGCATCTGCTCGCCGGCGAGCGTGGCGATGGTGCTCGCGTACTACGACGCGCGTGTGGACCTGGCGGCGCTCGCGCGCGAGATCTTCCACCCCGAGCTCGACCGCTACGGCGTCTGGCCCGCGGCGGTCGGCGCCGCCGGGCGGCGCGGCGTCGCGGGCTACCTGCTGAGATTCCCCGACTGGGAGTCGGCGGCGTGGTGCCTCGATCGGGGAACGCCGGTGATCGCTTCGGTCAGCTACGGGGCAGGCGAGCTGGCGGGCGCGGCGATCTCCGAGACGACGGGCCACCTCCTCGTGCTGACCGGCTACGAGGGCAACGAGGTTCTCGTGAACGACCCCGCCGCCCCGACCGCCGCGACGGTGGCGCGACGCTACCGGCGTGAGGAGCTCTGCCGTGCCTGGCTCGGGCGCGCCGGCGTCGGCTACGTGCTCTTCACGCCGTCCACGTCCCCCACCGGGCGTTCTCCACGGCCGTGAGGAACTCGCTCGAGATCGAATTAAAGAGCGCCGGCTCCTCCGTTCCTCCGGTCCGGATTGTAGCCGAGTCGGGGTAAAATGCGGGACGCATGCGACCCACGTGGGTACTCATCGGCGCCGGCCTCGCGGCGGCGCTCACCGGCTGCGCTTCGGACACTCGCGAGTGGATGAAGGTCGACCAGAAGTACACCACGGAGGAGTTCCGCCGCGACTACCGCGAGTGCTCGCCGGGCGGCAAGCTCGACGACGAGTGCATGAAGAGCCGCGGCTGGGTCGCCGTCTCGCCGGGCAAGACCGAGGAGAAGAAGGTCGACCCGCTCGCGCAGCCCGCGGGCCGGGGGCGCCGCTAGTGCCGGCGCCCGCGCCGTAGCCGACTCGCCGACGTGAGCCCGCATAAGCGGCTCTGGCAGATCCTCGTCCTGCTCGTCGGCGTCATCTCGTTCGGCACGGTCGGCTACCAGATGATCGAGGGCTGGAGCTTCTTCGACTCGCTCTACATGACCGTCATCACCGTCGCCTCCGTCGGCTTTCAGGAGGTCCATCCGCTGTCGACGGCGGGACGGTCGTTCACGATCGGGCTCATCATCGTCGGGCTCGGTGGCGTGGCGTACGGACTCGGCACGATCACCGCCTTCTGGGTCGAAGGTGACCTCTTGCACCTGTGGGAGAAGCGAACGATGGAGCGACAGATCGCGGCGTTGCGGGATCACATCGTCGTCTGCGGGGGTGGGGAGACGGGACGCCACGTGGCAGGGGAGCTCCTGCGCACGCGGCAGCCGTTCGTCTGCATCGAGCTCGACCCCGCGCAGGCGGACGTGCTCCGGAAGCTGGGCGGCGGCATGCTCTACATCATGGGCGACGCGACCTCAAGCGAGGTTCTGCGCATGGCGGGCGTCGAGACGGCGCGGGGCCTCGTCGCGTGCCTGCCGAACGACAAGGACAACCTGTTTGCGCTCCTCTCCGCGCGCGACCTGAATCCGACGATGCGCATCGTGACCCGCGCCGTGTCGGACGACGCGAGCCCGAAGCTTCAGAAGGCCGGCGCCGATGCGGTCGTCTCGGTGCCGGCGATCGGCGCGCTCCGGCTCGCCTCCGCGATGGTGCGCCCGAACGTCGTCGACTTTCTCGACGCGATGCTGCGGGAGCCGGGCGCCACGCGCGTGCAGGAGGTGACCGTCGGGCCGGCCGTCGCGGGCCGGCCGCTCGGCGCGCTCGCGCTTCAGGAACGGACGGGCGTGATCGTGTTCGCGGTCCGTGAGGCGGCGACGCGACGCCACGCCTTCAACCCCCCGCCGGAGCGCGTGCTCGCCGCGGGCGACGTGCTCATGGGGTGCGCCGATCTCGAGCAGCTCGGCGCGCTCACACGGATCGTCTCGGAGGGCTGACCGGGATGAAATTCGCCGTGTTCACGAGCCTCACGGGAACGACCTGGGACCAGGTGAGAGAGCTGTGGCGCCACGTGGAGGCGACGGGTTGGGACGCGGCGTGCGTGACCGATCACTTCATGCCGAACACGCCCGACCGTGTGGGCGACACGCTTGAGTGTTGGAGCACCCTCGCGGCGCTCGCGGCGGTCGTCCCGCGCATCCGCGTGGGGACGATCGTCCTCGGCAATACGTACCGCCATCCCGCAGTCGTCGCGAAGATGGCGGCCCAGGTGGACATCATCTCGGGCGGCCGCCTCGTCCTGGGACTCGGCGCCGCGTGGCAGCAAAACGAGCACGAGGCGTACGGCATCCCCTTCTACACCGTCGGCGAGCGCCTCGCGCGGCTCGACGAGGCGTGTCGGGTGATCAAGGCGCTCTGGACCGAGCCCAAGGCGACCTTCAAGGGCCGCTACTACCAGCTCGCCGACGCGCCGCTCTCGCCGAAGCCCGTCCAGCGGCCACACCCCGAGCTGATGATCGGCGGCGGCGGCGAGAGGGTGACCCTGGGGATCGTCGCGCGACACGCCGACCACTGGAACGTCTGGGGCGGACCCGAGACGCTCGCGCGCAAGGGGCGGATCCTCGACGAACACTGCCGGGCGGCGCGGCGCGACCCGAAGACGCTCGCGCGATCGGCGGTCATGCCGCTCCTCATCACCGACAATCCGGAAGAGGTCGAGAAGCTCAAGACGACCGTCATGCGCCGGATGGGCATGAGCTCGGAGGTGGCGGACGACACCCTGCTCGCCGGCTCCGCGGGCGCCGTGCGGGACAAGCTGG
>JBGPIS010000235.1:0-4815 GCA_041484965.1 Methylomirabilia bacterium | reverse complement strand
GCCCGTGCCCGACCGTGGTGAAGCGGTGGTGCGCGTGCGCGCGATCTCGCTCAACCGCGGCGAGGTGAGGCGCTCGGGCATGGCCGCCGCGGGCTGGCGCCCGGGCTGGGATCTGGCGGGTGAAATCGAGCGCGCCGCCGCGGATGGCTCGGGGCCGCGCGTCGGGGCACGCGTGGTCGGGCTCCTGCCCGAAGGCGCGTGGGCGGAGCGGGTGGTCGTGCCGACGCACGCCCTCGCCGCGCTGCCCGACAAGGTGACGCTCTCCCAGGCCGCGACCTTCCCGGTGGCCGGGCTCACCGCGCTCCACGCGCTCGCGAAGGGCGGGTTGCTCCTCGGTCGCCGCGTGCTCGTCGCGGGCGCCACCGGTGGCGTCGGCGACTTCGCGGTGCAGCTCGCGCGGCTCGCCGGCGCTCACGTGACGGCGAGCGCCCGGCGCGCCGACCAGGCGCCGGCGCTGCGCCAGCTGGGCGCCCACGAGGTGGTGGTGGGCGACGAGATCCCGCCGTCGCCCAAGTACGACCTCGTCCTCGAGTCCGTGGGCGGCCGCACGCTCGGCACGGCCCTCGGCGCCCTCGAGCGCGGCGGCATGTGCGTCACGTTCGGCGTCTCCGCCGCCGCCGAGGTCACCTTCGACGCGCGCGGGTTCTTCGCCGCCGGGCGCACAACGCTCTACGGCTTCTACCTCTTCACGGAGCTCGGGAGCGAGCCGGCGTCGGTGGGGCTCAGGCGGCTCGCCGATCTCGTGGCGGCGGGGCAGCTCGCGCCCCACGTGAGCCTCGAGCGGCCGTGGGGAGAGATCGGTCAGGTCGCCCAGGACCTGATGGCGCGGCGCTTCCCCGGCAAGGCCGTGCTGACGCTCGGCTGAACGGCTCGTTATCCCTACGAAATGAGCACGCGCCAGTCATCGGAGGGCTGGCAGCGCAACGTCTGGGCGCTGGCGCTGTGCGTGTTCATCGCGTTCGTGGGCTTCCAGTTCTTCGCACCATTCCTTCCTCTCTACGTCCGCGAGCTCGGCGTGAGCGACCCCGCCAGGATCGCGCTCTGGTCCGGCCTGCTCGCGGCAATCACACCGGCCGTGTCGGGGCTGCTGTCGCCGCTCTTCGGGCGCCTCGCCGATCGCTTCGGACGGAAGCTGATGCTCATCCGATCGCTCGCCGGGTTCACCGTCATCATCGCGGCCATGGGCCTGGTGACGTCGGTCCGGCAGCTCTTCATCGCGCGACTTCTCCAGGGCCTGTTCGCGGGCTTCTCACCGATGGCGATGGCCGTGGCCAGCGTCTCCGCCCCGCGCGACAAGGTGTCGGTGGCGATCGCGCGCGTGCAAGGCGCTCAGTTGCTCAGCGTCGCCGTCGGGCCGGCGTTGGGCGGCCTCGTCGCGTCCCGTTTCGGGACCCGCTCGGCCTTCTTCGTGACCGCCGCGCTGTGCGCGGTGTCACTGATCGCGCTGGCGTTTCTCTTCCAGGAAGCCCGGCCCCTGGAGCCGGGAAAGGCGCGCACGGCGGCCCGCGCGACGCCGCTGCGCGAATTCCTGCGCTACCCGCGCTTCATCGCGGTCATGGTCCTGCTGCTGATCGCGCAGTTCATCGACCGCGCCCTGGCGCTACTGATCCCGCTTCAAGTGGCCCACCTCCCGGGCGTCGAGGCGATCGCCGCGACGTCGGGCGTCATCATCTCCGTGGCCGCCGTCGGTGCCGCCATCTCGTCCGGCGTCGCCGCTCGCCTGTCCGAGGTCATGCCTGTCGAACGGCTGCTCTTCGTCCAGTTTGTCGTCGGCGGCGTTTTCTGCGCCGCGATGGCGCTGGCCGGGAACCCGATCACCCTGCTGGTGCTGCGCACGATGGTCGCGTTGTGCCTGGGCGGAGCGCTCACCCTGGCCTACTTGCTGGGCGGCATGATCGTGCCTGGCGAGACGCGTGGCGCGGCCTTCGGCTGGCTGGCGATGGGCGTGCAGATCGGTACGGCCGCGAGCCCCCTGTTGACCGGGGCCCTCGCGGCGATCGACTTTTCGAGCGCGTTTCTCATGGACGCGGGACTGGCCTGGGTGGCCGCTGCGGTGCTCGTGTTCAGCTCGCGCGATCTGCTGGCGCGGCGCGGGCCACGCGGCGGCTCCTGAGTCGATGAAGGCCGCCGCGTTCGGCGTCGCGCGCTAGCGGTCTGGACGGCCGCCGAGCTCAGAAGGCGACGGGGAGCGACTTCAATCCGCGCAGCGTGAGGCTCTGGCGGTATTGCGGTGTCGCGGTGGCCAGCGCGAGCTTCGGCAGCCGCTGCACGAGCGTGTTGATCGCGATCTGGCCTTCCACGCGCGCCAGCGGTGCGCCGAGGCAGAAGTGAATGCCCCAGCCGAAGGCGATGTGGCGGTTGTCGGTGCGCGTGATGTCGAGGCGGTCGGGGTCGGGGAACTGGCCGGGGTCGCGGTCGGCCGCGCCGATGAACGGCATCACCATTTCGCCCTTGCCGATCGTCCGCCCCGCGATCGTGGCGTCCTCGCTCGGAATGCGCGCCGTGCGCTGCACCGGACCGTCATAGCGCAGCAGCTCCTCCACCGCGCTTCCGATGAGCCGGGGGTTGTCGCGCAAGAGGCGAAGCTGGTCGGGATGGCGCAGGAGCGCGAGCGTGCCATTGCCGATCAAGTTGACCGTCGTCTCGTGGCCGGCGACGAGGAGGAGGATGCACGTGGCGAGCAGCTCGTCCTCGTTCAGCTTGTCGCCCGCTTCCTCGGCGGCGATGAGCCCCGACAATAAATCTTCGCGCGGCGAGGCGCGGCGTTCGGCGATGAGCCCGCGGAAGTAGCCGGCCAGGGCGTGGCGGGCGGTGATGCTGCGCTGGGCCACCTCCGAGTCCGGGGGCAGCAGGATGGCGTCGAGACCTCGCGCGATGTCGAGCCCCCACGTCCTGAAGCGCTCGTGGTCCTCGACGGGGACGCCGAGCATCTCGCAGATGACGACGACGGGCAGCGGATACGCGAACTCCTCGATCAGGTCCATCGAGCCCGCGCGCTCGACGCGCGCGAGGAGGCCGTCGACGATCTGCTGGATGTGCGGCCGGAGCCCTTCCACCACGCGCGGGGTGAACGCCTTGCTGACGAGGCCGCGCAGCCGCGTGTGATCCGGCGGGTCGCGGTCCAGCATCGACACCCCCATCCCCGGCGGCACCGCCATGCCGAAGCGCGCCGCGACGAACCGGGCGATCGGCTCCTTGGCGAACCGCGGGTCGCGCAGCACCGCCACGACGTCCTCGTAGCGGGTGAGCACCCAGAAGCCGAGAAGACTCCGATGGACGGGATCCTCGGCGCGCAGGCGGTGGTAGGTGGGATAGGGATCCGCCACGAACTCCGGATCCATCGGGTTGAACTGGATGTCGGCCATCGGGTACCCTCCCGCGTTCCTAGCGCCAGAGCCGCGCGGACGCCAGACGTGCGCCCTCGGCCATCGCCTTGAGCTTGGCCCACGCGATCTCTGGCTCGACCACGGGGCTGGACCGGGCGAAGGTCGCAAAACCGCAGTCGGTGCCGGCCATCACCCGCTCGCGACCCACCACCTCGGCATAGCGGACGATCCGCTGCGCCACGAGCTCCGGATGCTCGATGAAGTTGGTCGTGGAGTCGAGCACGCCGGGGATGATCACCCGGTCGTCCGGCAGGCGGATCTCCTGGAAGACGATCCACTCGTGCTCGTGCCGGGGGTTGGCGCCCTCGAAAGAAAGCGCTTGCGGTCGAGCTTTGAGCGCGACGCGAAGAATCTCTCGAAGCGGAATGTCGCGGTGATGCGGGCCTTCATAATTGCCCCAGCAGAGATGCAGGCGCATCCGGTCCGGCGGGATGTCGCGCAGCGCGTGGTTGAGCGCCTCGACGTTGGCCTCGGCGATCTTCACGAAGTCCGCGTTGCTCAGGCCGGGGAAGGCCAGGTGCCGCGCCATCGCGAGGTCCGGGCAATCGACCTGGAGGACGAACCCCGCCCGGTGAATGGCGTCGTACTCCTCCTTCATGATCTCGACCAAGCGCGCCAGGTAGGCCTCGCGGCTCGGGTAGTGCTCGTTGTGGAGGAAGTGGGCGATGACGCCCGGCGAGGCGGCCGTCATGAAGGCCTCCGCCGGCCGAACGCCGTCGAGGGCCAGCTTCAGATTCGCGACGTCCGTCTGCACCGCCGCGCGGTCCTTCCAGTCGATAGGACCGTTGCACGCCGGGCGCGCGACGCCTGAGCGCCGTTCGCCGCGCGCGGCGGCCTCGGGAAAGTCCGCCCAGTCCGCGCGGACCGGCACCGCGCCCTGGCCCCCGAACCCGGTGAGGCGATGCCGCACGTAGGTGGAGTAGCCGACCTTGCCCTGCTCGCCGTCGTTGACGACGTCAACGCCCGCGTCCACCTGCTGCCGCACGACGTCGCCGACGGCCCGGCGGACGCGGGCCTCGAAGGCGGCGGCGTCGGTCGCCGTCCCGGCGTCCAGTGCCTCGAGCATCGCCGTCAGGTCCCGCGGACGAGGCAGGCTCCCGGTGTGCGTGGTGAGGATGCGCTCGGTGCTGCGCTTCATGGATGCACGGTCATGGATTCCTACGGCCGGCCGGGTTTCAGCCGGAGTTCCTCGTACGGCAGCGCGTACGGCATGCCCGTGATGAGGCCGAACCCCGACTGCTCGACCCGCGGCCCGTGCCCGCTGAGGAAGGGCGGCTCGACGATCGGCGCGAACATCACGCGCTCGTGCATCCGCTGCTGGATGCGGTGCAGGAGCGCCTCCCGCTTCTTCGTGCTGAGCTCGACCGCCTGCTCGCGGAAGAGCCCGTCGATGTCCGGATAGCCGCCGTACGCTCGGATGCCGCCCGAG
>JBGPIS010000234.1:0-4830 GCA_041484965.1 Methylomirabilia bacterium | reverse complement strand
GACTTGATGAGCCCGCGCCCGACCGCGAGCCCCGCGAGCGCGGCGAGATAGCTCTTCGCGACGCTGAACGTCATGTCGGCGCGCCGCGTGTCGCCCCATTCGGCGACGATGTAGCCGCCTCGGAGCACGAGTCCGTTCGGCCTACCGCGTGCCCTCACCGGACCCAGCACGTCGTCCGGCGCGGGAGACTCGTCGGCGACGCCGACGTAGCGGCCGGAGGCCGTGATGAAGTCGCGAGCCCAGGCGGACTCGTGGGCGATGTGGTACGCGATCGCCGCCTCGATCCCTTCGGCGCGCATCCCGAGCTCCGCGGGGGGCTTCGCCTGCCAGTCATCGCGCGAGGGGTAGTAGCTCATCGTGCTGTTATTCTATCCGTACCTGCCGTACCTGACGCCAACGAAAGGACCCGAGATGGCGACCCCGAGACTGATGGGCGCGGAAGTCAAGCGCAAGGAAGACCCGCGGCTGATCACGGGCAGCTCGACCTACGTGACCGACATCAGCCTGCCGGGCATGCACTACGTGGCGTTCGTGCGGAGCCCCCACGCCCACGCGAAGATCGGGAAGATCGACACCGCGAAGGCGGCCAGGCGCCCGGGCGTGTTCCGAGTCGTGACCGGCCAGGACATCATAAAGCTCTGCGCGCCCCTGCCGGTCGGCGGCGCGAGCGCCGAGGGCGGCAGCGGCGGCGGCGCCCGCCTCGGGCGCCAGCACCACGCGCTCTCGGTCGGTCGCGTGCTCCACGTGGGCGAGGCGGTCGCCGCGGTCATCGCGACGACCGAGGCGGCCGCCGTGGACGCGGCGGCCGACGTCCTGGTCGACTGGGAGCCGCTCCCGGCCGTGACCGATCCTTTCGCCGCGATGAAGCCGGGCGCGCCGCAGCTCCACGCGGATGCGCCAGGCAACGTCGAGCACAAGAACCAGATCAAGGCGGGCGACCCGGACGGCGCGTTCAAGCGCGCCAGGCGCGTCGTCAAGCAGCGCATGCGGAGCCAGCGGCTCTGCGGCGTGCCGCTCGAGCCGCGCGGCGCGCTCGCCGCCCCGGATCCGGCGACGGGCGGCCTCACCTTCTGGGCGACCAACCAGGCGCCCCACAGCCTCCGCAACGACCTCGCGACCGCGCTCGGCCTGGCGCAAAATCTGGTCCGCGTGATCGCGCCCGAGGTGGGCGGCGGCTTCGGCGTGAAGTTCGGCTGCTACTCCGAGGACGCGACGCTCGCCGTCCTCGCGCGGCTCTACAAGCTGCCGCTCCGCTGGGGCGAGACGCGGCTCGAGCACATGCTGGCGACGACCCACGGGCGCGATCAGGTGACCGACCTCGAGGCCGCCGTCGAGGACGACGGCACCATCACGGCGCTCCGCATGCAGGTGACGGCCAACATCGGCGCGTACCCGATCTTCACCTTCATCCCCGACCTCACGCTCATGATGGGCGTCGGCGTCTACAAGGTCGCCAACGTGGACCTCCAGTCCACGTGCGTCTTCACCAACACGACCTCGGTCGCGGCCTATCGCGGCGCGGGCCGGCCCGAGGCCGCGTACTACCTCGAGCGCCTCATGGACATCATCGCCGCCGAGCTCGGCAAGTCGCCGGAAGACGTCCGGCGGAAGAACTTCATCCCGCCGAGCGCGTTTCCGTACGCGGCGCCGACGGGCCAGAACTACGACAGCGGCGAGTACGACCGGGCGCTCACGAAGGCGCTCGAGCTCGCCGGCGTGGCGAAACTCCGCGCCGAGCAGAAGGAGCGCCTCCAGAAGAACGACCGCCGGCTCCTCGGGATCGGCATCGCGTGCTACGTCGAGATGTGCGGGTTCGGCCCATTCGAGAGCGCGGTGGTGCGCGCCGAGCCGAGCGGCGTGGTGACGGCGTACACGGGCACTTCCGCGCACGGCCAGGGCCACGAGACGACGTTCGCCCAGATCATCGCGGACCAGCTCGGGGTGGACTTCGACCGGATCGTCGTCCGCCACGGCGACACGCTCAACACGCCGATGGGCAACGGCACGGGCGGCAGCCGCAGCCTCGCCGTCGGCGGCTCCGCCATCATGCACGCGGCGTTGAAGGTCCAGGCCAAGGCGCGGCGGATCGCGGCGCACATGCTCGAGGCCGCGCCCGACGATATCGTGTTCCAGGACGGCCGTTACCAGGTGAAGGGCGTGCCCGACAAGGCGATCGCGTTCGCCAAGATCGCGGCGCGCGCCTATCAGGACGGCCTCCCGCCCGACGTCGATGCGGGCCTCGAGGCGACGGAATTCTTTCGCCCGCCGCAGCTCGTCTATCCCTTCGGCGCCCACGTGGCGGTGGTCGAGGTGGACACGGAGACCGGCCGCGTGGTCGTGCGGCAGTTCGTCTCCGTGGACGACTGCGGCGTGCGCATCAGCCCCACGCTGGTCGCGGGCCAGGTGCACGGCGGGATCGCCCAGGGCATCGCGCAGGCGCTCTACGAGGAGCTGGTCTACGGCGAGGACGGCCAGCTCGTGACGGGCACGCTGATGGACTACGCGGTGCCGAAGGCCGACGATCTCCCGTCGTTCACGACGGACCAGACCGTGACGCCGACGCCCCACAACCCGCTGGGCGCCAAGGGCATCGGCGAGGCGGCGACGATCGGCTCGACGCCGGCGGTCGTGAACGCGGTGGTGGACGCGCTCAAGCCCTTCGGCGTGCGGCACCTCGACATGCCACTTCGCGCCGAGCGCGTCTGGCGCGCGCTCCAGAGCAAGAAGCGCTAGCGCCTGGATCCAAGCCGGCGCTCAGCCGCCGCGCGCGCCCGAGCGCGTCGCCTCGGCACGAAGGATGAAGCTGCCCTCGACCACGATCCGCTCGCCAGGCTTCACGCCTTCGAGCACCTCCACAGCGTCGCCGACCGCGGCGCCCAGCCGCACCGGGCGCTCGACGAAGCGCCCTTCCGCATCCGGAACGGCGACGTACACGACGGCACGCTCACCAAGCGCCTGCACGGCGCTCCGCGGCACCACGGTGACCGGCGCGCCGGCCTCGCTCCGCACGTCGAGCGTGACGAACATCCCGAGACGGAGCCGGCCGTCGGCGTTCGGGACCTCGACCCTCACCTTCGCCGTGCGCGTCTGCGGGTCGACGCGCGGATCGATGTATGCGACGCGGCCCTGGAGCACAACGCCCGGATAGGCCGGGACGGTGATCGTCGCTCCCGCGCCGACGCGCAGGGCGGCGAAGTCCTTCTCGAACGCGTCGCCGACGACCCACACGGCGGCGAGGTCCGCCACCACGAACAGATCCTGCCCCACGGCAACGACCTGGCCCGGGTTCACGCTCCGCGTGATCACGACCCCGTCGGCCGGCGCGCGGACGACCACCTCGGAGACGATCTGCGAGGCCTCGCGCAGCTCGGTCACCTCTTGTGGCCCCAACCCGAGCAGGAGGAGCCGCTGGCGCGCGGCGGCCAGCTCGGTCTCGTGCGCCGCGTGAACGGCGGTGATCTCTTCGAGCTCCTGCCGGCTGGCAGCACCCACGGCGAGCAGCTTCTCGGACCGCTCGAGTTTTCGGTGGTCGGCGTCGAACGAGGCCTGCATGGCCAGATACTTTGTCTGTGCGTCGGCCAGCTCGGCGCTGAAGACGACGGCCAGCGGCGCTCCGCGCTTCACGCGTGACCCAAGCTCCGCGACCACGCGCGTCGCCACGCCGCCGACCAGAGCGCTCACACGCGTCTCCCGGTAGGCGTTCGACGTCACGGCGGCGGGAAAGGTCATCGTCCCGCCGAGACGCGCGGTCTGCGCGGCCGCGACCTTGATGCCGGCGTGCGCGATCGCCTCCGGCGTCAGCGCGATCTCGACCGGCTCGTCGCCGGACGGACTCTGGACGGCGGGAGCCTCCGCGACCGCTGGCGGCGCGGAGGGCGCCGAACGCCGCGCCTCGCTCCAGTAGAAGCCCCCGACGCCACCCGCAGCCACCAGACCTGCTGCCGCGAGCGCCTTGATGACTCGCCCCATGGCCTCCTCCACCTAGCCTTCGGTCACGCCCACCGCGCGTTCGACCCCTACCGCGGCGTCGTAGACCTGCTTCAGGGACTCCGTGTAGCCCGTCTCTACTTCGATGTACCGGCGCTGCTCGGCGATGACGTCGAGGAGCGACGTCCGCCCCAGCTCGTACGCCTTTCGGACGACGTCCAGGTTCTGTCGGGCCAGCGCGCGCACACCCGTTGCGTAGAGGGCGAGCGACCGCTCCGCGGCCTCGGACTGGGTGAACGCCGCCTCCACCTCCTGGCGAATCACGAGCGTGAGGAACTCGAGCCGCCGCTCCGCCGCCCGCGCCTCCGCTTCGGCGGCGCCGACGTTGCCCTCGTTCCGGTTCCGGACCGGCAGCGTGATGCTGAGCCCGCCCCCGACGAAGTGGAAGGTATCCTGGATCGCCCGCGTTCCGCCACGATCGGTGAGGCCCATCAGGCCGAACCCGCTCTCCTGGCGCTGGTACCCAACGTTGATGCTCGCGTCCCAGCGCCCCTCGGCGCGTTCCTTGCGGATCCGCGCGAGCGCCATGGCGACCTCGGCCCGCCCGGCTTCGGCGTCGGGGCGCCTGGCCAGCGCCCGTGCCACACCCGTTCCTCGATCGAGCCTGGCGGCGGCGTAGCTCAAGTCGCCGCTCAGCGATACCGGGGCATCGGGCGCCAGGCCGACCAGCGCCTTGAGCTGGAGGGCCAGCACGTCCACGCGGCTCGCGAGGATGGCGCGGCCCGCGTCGAGCCGGTTGACCTCGACGCGCAACAGGGCCTCGTCGAGCGACGGGACCGCGCCCTGTCGAGCGCGCTCGCCGACGACGTCGAGCGCATGCCGATTGACCTGCAGGAGCTCTTC
>JBGPIS010000233.1:0-4839 GCA_041484965.1 Methylomirabilia bacterium | reverse complement strand
GCTCCGCCCCGCTTCCGCCGTCGTGGAGTGGCCGCGCCGGCGCGGTGGTGCTCATTCGGGGCGGGGCGCTCGGCGCCGTGCTCATGACCGCGGTCTATCTCGTTCCGGTGAGCGGCCCGGGGCGCGACGTGCTCCGCGTCGTCCTCACGGCAGCGGCGAACCTCGCCTTCGTGCCGGTGGTCCTCATGGCGCGCCGGCGGCTCCTGAAGCCGGCGGGCCTCGGCGTGCGCGACGGCTTCGGCCTCGTGCCGTCGCGGCGGGGCGTCGGGCCGCTCCTGACGGTGCTGCTCGTGCTGCTCGTGTTGGGACAGGCGGGCGAGTGGGCGCTCGGGCTCGTCGGGCGGGCGCTCGATCTCTCGTCGCACTGGACGGAATGGTTCGAGCCGGGGCTCGCGTGGGGGAGCCCGGCAGTCGTTGCCATCACCGTGCTCGATGTCGTGGTGCTCACGCCGGTCCTCGAAGAGCTCTTGTTCCGCGGGCTGCTCTTCGCGACGCTGCGCCGCGGGCTCGGGGCCCCGAGCGCCGCGCTCGCCAGCGCGGCCGTCTTCGCGCTCGCGCACGGCTACGGCGTGCTCGGCTTCGCGAGCGTCTTCTGGAGCGCGCTCCTCTGGGCGTGGGCGTACGAGCGGACGGGGAGTCTCCTGCCGTGCATCGCGGCCCACGCCGCCGACAACCTCTCGGCGTCGCTGTCGGTCCTGCTGGTGCTGCGTGCCTAGCCGCGGGCTCGACGCGTACCGGAAGAAGCGCGACCCGGAGCGCACGCCGGAACCGTTCGGCGGGCGCCGCGCGGGCGACGGTCACCTGTTCGTCGTGCACAAGCATTCCGCGCGGCGGCTCCACTACGACCTGCGTCTGGAGATCGACGGCACGCTCAAGAGCTGGGCGGTGCCGAAGGGGCCGTCGGTGAAGCACGGTGAGAAGCGGCTCGCCGTCCACGTCGAGGACCATCCCGTCGAGTACGCGGACTTCGAGGGCGTGATCCCCGAGGGCAACTACGGCGCGGGCCCGTCGATCGTCTGGGACTACGGCTGGTTCCGGGTGCTCGGCGCGCGCCCGGCGGGCGACCAGGTCGAGCGCGGCAAGGTCGAGTTCGAGCTCTTCGGCGCGAAGCTCCGCGGCCAGTGGGTGCTCGCGCGCATGAGCGGCAAGGAGCGCGAGTGGCTGCTTCTGAAGAAGCGCGACGCGTTCGCGGACGCCGAGGAGCCGGTCGAGCGCTTTCCCGAGTCCGTGTTGTCCGGGCTCACGGTGGAGGAGCTGCGCGACGGGCCCAAGAAGGTCGGCGCCCTGCGCGCGCGGCTCGAGGAGCTCGGCGCGCCGCGCCGCGACGTCGCGCCGCGTGCCGGGCAGTTCATGCTCGCGACGCTCGTCGATCGCCCCTTCTCCGACCCGGCATGGCTCTTCGAGATCAAGTATGACGGCGTCCGCGTCTTCGCCTCACGCGCGGGCGAGCGCGTGGAGCTTAACGGGCGCAGCGGCCTCGCCGTCACCGACCGCTATCCCGAGATCGCGCGGGCGCTGCGGACCCTGCCGGTCGACCGGTTCCTCCTCGACGGCGAGATCGTCGCGCTCGACGAGGCGGGCCGCTCGAGCTTCCAGCGTCTCCAGGCGCGGATGAACCTCACGCGCGGCACCGACATCGAACGCGCGCGGCGGGAGGTCCCGGTGACAGGGGTGTTCTTCGACGCGCTCGCGCTTGACGGGCGGGACCTCCGCGCGCTGCCGCTCGAGCAGAGGAAGGAGTGTCTCGCGCTCCTCCTGCCCGCGCGCGGCGTGGTGCGGTACGGCGACCACGTGCTCGAGCACGGCCGCGAGTTCTTCGACGCGGCCGCCGAGCAGCGGCTCGAGGGCATCGTCGCCAAGCGGCGCGAGAGCCCCTATACCGGCAAGCGCTCGCGCGACTGGCTCAAGCTCAAGTGCCAGCTCCGCCAGGAGTTCGTGATCGGCGGCTCCACCGCGCCCCAGGGCTCGCGCGCCCACCTGGGCGCGCTCCACCTCGGGCTCTACGAGGGCGAACGGCTCGCGTACGTTTCCAAGGTCGGCACCGGCTTCGACGACCGGATCCTCCGGCTGATCAGCGAGCGGCTCGCGCCGCTCAGGCGCGCGAGCTCACCGTTCGATACCGGCACCCCCTCGGGCCGCGGCCACCACTGGGTCGAGCCGAAGCTCGTCTGTGAGGTTCGGTTCACCGAGTGGACCAAGGACGGCGGGATTCGCCATCCCGTCTTCCTCGGGCTGCGCGATGACAAGCGCCCCGAGGACTGTCGCCGCGAGGTGCCGCTGAGGGAGACGGCGCCGGGGGCGCGGGCGCGGGGGGAGCCTCCCGGGACCACGCTGGCTCTCGACGTGGGAGCTCGGTCCCGTCGGTCCGTGACGGAGGCGACGCCCAGAAGCTACGGGTCCCGGAAGGTCCCCGGCGCGCCCGCACCCCTCGCCGTCACGATCACGAATCCGAAGAAGGTGTTCTGGCCGGATGATGGCTACACGAAGGCCGACCTGGTCGGGTACTACGACCGGATCGCGCCTTTCCTGCTTCCTTATATAAAGGACCGGCCGCTCGTGTTGACGCGCTACCCGGACGGGATCGCGGGGAAGTCCTTCTTCCAGAAGGACGCGCCTGAATGGACGCCGGCGTGGGTCCACACGGAGCGCGTCTATTCCAAGGACGCTGGCCGCGACATCGACTATTTCGTTGTGAACGATCGCGAGAGCCTGCGCTACGTCGTCAACCTCGGGACGATCCCGCTCCACATGTGGGGCTCGCGGATCGGCTCGCTCGAGCGCCCCGACTGGCTCGTCCTCGACCTCGACCCGAAGGGCGCGCCCTTCACCGACGTCGTCAAGGTCGCCCGCGCGCTCCATCGCCTGCTGGAAGGGATCGAGATGCGGAGCTACGTCAAGACGTCGGGCGCGACGGGGCTCCACCTCCTGCTGCCGCTCGGCGCCCGTTACGACTACGAGACCGTGCGGACGTTCGCGCGGCTGCTGGCCGTGATGGGCGTCGAGGCCGAGCCGGGGATCTCGACGATCGTTCGCCCGCTGCGCGGGCGCGAGGGCAAGGTGTACGTGGACTTCGGCCAGAACGGCCACGGCCAGACGATCGTGGCGCCCTTCTCCGTGCGGCCGCTCCCCGGCGCGCCCGTCTCGTGCCCGCTCCGCTGGGAGGAGGTCACGGCGCGGCTCGACCCCAAGCGCTTCACGATCAAGACCGCGCCCGCGCGGCTCGAGAAGCTGGGCGACCCCGTGGCGCCCGTGCTGACCGAGCGGATCGATCTCGCCGCGGCGCTTCAGCGCATCGAGCGGCTCAGATCGAAATAAACCCGCGGTGGTGGCGATTCCGCTTGACTCCCTCCGTCGCGGGGTCTAGAGAGAATCCACCTCGGATCCCTGCCGAAGGGATGCCGTCAACATGGGAGGGAACGTCATGGCCGTCGCGCGGGTCACCAAGATCATCGGATCCTCTCCGGCAAGCTGGCAGGCCGCAGCCAACGAAGCGATCAAGCGGGCGAACAAGACGCTGAGGAACGTCACCGGCATCCACCTGCTCGAGCAGAAGGCCCACGTCGAGAAGGGCAAGATCACGGAGTACCGCGCGACGATCGAGGTGACCTTCGTCCTCGAGGGCTAGTGTCGCGCTGCGAACTCGTGTTAACGATCGCGCGGCGGGGCCGACGGGCCTGCGTGGCGGCAGTTCTTAACATGATTTCAGCGACGGGGGGCTAGGCTCGACCCGCGAGCGCTCTCTCGAGCTGAGCGACGTGGTTGTCGTCGTGTCCCGCCAGGGCACGCCCGCGCGCCGCCATTGGTCGGGTGAGAGGCCTTCGAGGAGTGACAGCACTTCCTCGCGCCGCCGGCGAAAGGCCGCGAGTGCCTCGGTCGCGTCGTTGCGGAGGTACTGACGCTCCTCCGCCCAGCGGTCGGGATCGAGGGGATGGCCGATCGCGCCGCCGATTCCCCACACCGCAAGATCACGCGCCGCGGCGCCGAGGGCGAGGATTTTCGGCTCATCCATCGTCTTCCACGTGCCGCAGGTGACAGACGACCTCCGTGGTGTACCAGCTCCTCTCGTCGGGGCGCCGGGAGAGACTCGCCTCGCTGTGCCCCCGGATGGCCTCGGTCAGGGCGCCGGACGTTCGCGTCAGGCGCGCGAGAAGCTCATCCGACGGCGTCACGAGCCGCGACCCTACCCGCCGAGTGGGAGCCGCAGCACCGTCACGTCGTGCCAGCGGCCGAGCTTGAACGCGACCTCGCGCTCGACGCCGGTGACGCTGAAGCCGTGGCGTTCGTGCAGGCGGATGGACGCCAGGTTGCCCGACGTGACCCGCGCCAGCATCGAGTGGCAGCCGTGCGCGCGCGCGCGCTGGATCAGCTCGCGCAGGATCAGCGTGCCGAGCCCCGCGCCGCGGTGGCCGCGCTTCACGTAGATGGAGTTCTCGAGGGTCCGCGCGAAGGCGGGCTTGGGCCGATAGGGCGAGAGCGAGCCGTAGGCGAGGACCTCGTCGCCGGTGACGGCCACGAGGGCGGGACAGGCCGCCGTGTGGCGCTCGAGCCACTCCCGCTGCTCCCCGGCGTCGCGCGGCTCGGTGTCCGTCGTCGCGTCGGTCCAGAGGACCTCGTGGTTCCAGATCGCGGCGATCTGGTTGTTGTCCTCCGGGCGGGCGTCGCGGACGCGCACGGCGCAGCCGACCAGCATGTCGCTAGCCACGCGCTAGCGCTCCGAGCACCTCATCCCCACGAAGCCACCTCCCGAGGCTCACGCGAAGGGGCACGCGCGGCGTGCGAGCGGCGTGGCTCGCGAGCAACCGGTGCACGGCGGCCTCGGCCCGGGCCCGCTCGAGCCGG
>JBGPIS010000232.1:0-4852 GCA_041484965.1 Methylomirabilia bacterium | reverse complement strand
GCCCGCTGCCGGGGCGGCTACGTTTTTCTCGCATCAGAGGCTACAATAGTCGGTTGTGAGCAAGCTCAGGCTGTTCGTCATACGGCACGGGGAAACCGCGTGGTCGCGAGAGCGGCGCTTCGCCGGCTCGCGGGACGTCCCGCTCGTCGAAGAAGGCCTGCGCCAGTGCGAGGCCGTCGCGCGGGCCCTGGCGGGGAGCTTCGTCGGGGCGGTCTACGCGAGCCCGCTCGCGCGCGCGCGCGCCTCGGCCGAGGTCATCGCCAGGCCGCACCGGCTCGCCGTCCAGATCGCGCCCGCGTTCCGCGAGATGGCGTTCGGCGACTGGGAGGGCCTGACGCGGGAGGAGGTCGCCTCGCGCTTCCCCGAGACGTATGCGCAGTGGCGGTCGGCGCCGCACGTGCTGCGCGTCGCGGGCGCCGAGACGCTCGCGCAGGTGGCCGAGCGTGTGCGCTCGGGCGTCCAGGAGCTCCTCGCCGCCCACGAGGGCCAGACGGTCGCGCTCGTGAGCCACGCGATCGTGACGCGGCTGATCGTTCTCGACGCGCTCGGCCTCGGCCACGACCGGCTCTGGACCGTGGACGCCACGCCCGCGGGCATCACCGAGATCGAGTACGAGCCCGGCTGGGCGACCGTCCACCGGATGAACACACTCGCGCACCTCGATGCGGTGGCGCCGTGAAGCCGCTGCCGTCGCAGCTCCCGAAGGGCGCGCGCGTCTACCTGCCCGACGAGGCCGCGCGCAAGCGGCACGTCGAGAGGTACCTGCTCGGCGTGTTCACGCGCTGGGGCTACCGTGAGGTCGTCACCTCGACGTTCGAGTACGCCGACGCGCTCGCGACCGGCACGGACGCCGACGTCCAGGAGAAGATGTTCAAGTTCGTGGACCGCGAGACGGGCCGGTTGCTCGCGCTCCGCGCGGACATCACGCCGCAGATCGCGCGCATCGTGGCCACGCGGCTCCGCGACGAGCCCAAGCCGATCCGGCTCGCGTACCTGACGAACGTGTTCCGCTACGACGAGCCGCAGGTGTCGCACTACCGCGAGTTCTACCAGGCGGGCGTCGAGCTGATCGGGCTCGAGAAGCCGGAAGCCGAGGTCGAGGTCATCGCGATGGCGATCGAGGGCCTGCGCGCGCTCGGCCTCGAGCGCTTCCAGCTCGTGCTGGGCCACCCGGACTTCTTCCGCGGGCTCTGCGAGGAGGCAGGGGCCGAGGCCGCACGCGTGCGCGAGCTGCGCGCCGCGCTGGGCCGCAAGGACGCCTCGACACTCGGGCGGCTGGTGGAGGCGCTGGCGCCGCCCGCGCCCGTCGGCGAGGCGCTCCTGGCGCTGCCGGGGCTCTTCGGGCACGAGGCGGTGCTCGAGCGCGCCGCCGCCGTGGCGCACAACAAGCGCTCCGCGAAGGCCGTGGCGAACCTCGCGGAGGTCTATCGCCTCCTCAAGATTTACGGGCTCGCCGACGCGGTGCTGCTGGACCTCGGCGAGGTGCGCGGCTTCGACTATTACTCGGGGACCTACTTCGAGGCGTACGTGGGGGGCTTCGGGGCCGCGGTCGCGGGCGGCGGCCGCTACGACCACATGCTGGCGCGCTTCGGCTACGACTGCGCCGCGGTCGGGTTCGCCTTCGACGTCGCTCGCATGCTCTCCGTCATGGAGACGCAGGGCGTGGCCGTCGAGCTCGCGGGGCCCGACTTCTTCATCATCGACTTCACGCCGGACAAGACCGCGGCGCTCTCGCTGGCGCGGCGGCTGCGCGACCTCGGGGCGTCGGTCGCGCGCGACATCATCAGCCGCGGGCTCGAGGAATCGGTGGCGTACGCCCGCGTCCAGCGGGTGCGCCACGTGCTGGTCGTGGGCGGCCCGCGCGCGGGCGCCGACCAGCTCCTCGCGATCGATCTCGCGGACGGATCCGAGCGCGCGCTCGCGGTCGCCGAGCTGCTGGCCGACCCGGCGCGCTTTTTCAGAGGTGTGAGCCATGCCTAACATCGTGGTCGTCGGTACGCAGTGGGGAGACGAAGGCAAGGGGAAGGTCGTCGACATCCTCGCGCCGCACGTGAACGTCGTGGCTCGGTTTGCGGGGGGCAACAACGCCGGCCACACGGTCGTCGTCGGTCGCGACAAGTACGTCCTGCACACCATCCCCTCGGGCATCCTCCACCCCGGATGCCGGTGCGTCATCGGCTGCGGCGTCGTCGTGGACCCGGGGTCGCTGATCGAGGAGATGGAATCGCTCGTCCAGCGCGGCGTCACCCTCGACGGCAACCTCTTCATCTCGAAGAACGCGCACCTCATCATGCCCTACCACCCGGCGCTCGACCGCGCCTCGGAGGCGAAGCTCGGCCGGCGGCGGATCGGCACGACTGGCAAGGGCGTGGGCCCGGCCTACGTGGACAAGGCGGCGCGCGTCGGGATCCGCATGGCCGACCTCCTCAACGAGCGGCTCTTCCGCGAGAAGCTCGAGCTGAACGTCGCCCAGAAGAACCGGCTCCTGCGCGAGATCTACGACGCCCAGACCTTCTCCGTGGAGGAGATCCTGAACCAGTACCTCCGCTACGCGGGCTGGCTCGCGCCGTACATCACCGACACGGCGCTCCTGCTCTCACGCTGGATGGAGCATGGCTACAGCGTCCTGTTCGAGGGCGCGCAGGCCACCATGCTCGACATCGACCACGGGACGTACCCGTACATCACCTCGTCCTCGACGACCGCGGGCGGGGCGTCGACGGGCACGGGCGTGCCGCCCACGCGGATCCATGGCGTGCTCGGCGTCTCGAAGGCCTACACGACTCGCGTCGGCGGCGGGCCGTTCCCCTCGGAGATGTCGGGGGCGATCGCCGAGGAGATCCGCGCGCGCGGCCACGAGTACGGCGCCACGACGGGCCGGCCGCGGCGCTGCGGCTGGTTCGATGCGATCGTCGGGCGCTACGCGGTGCGCATCAACGGGCTCGACACGGTGGCGCTGACCAAGCTCGACGTGCTCGACCAGTGCGAGACGGTCAAGGTCTGCGTCGGGTATCGGCACCGCGGCGAGGTCCTCACGGAGTTCCCCGAGGACGAGACCGTCGTGGCCGAGGCGGAGCCCGTGTACGAGGAAATCGAGGGCTGGCGCGCGCCCACCGGCGGCGCCAAGAACGAGGCCGACCTGCCGGCCAAAGCGCGTCGTTACCTCGAGCGGCTCGAGGAGCTGGTCGGCGCGCCGTTCTGCCTCATCTCGACCGGGCCTCAGCGCGACGAGACGATCCTCTGCGAGGACTCGCCGCTGCTCCGCTGGTTCCCGTCGGTCCGCTCGAGCCTCTTCTAGCGTGGCGGCACCGGCGTGACGCCGTCGAGGATCCAGCGGCTCCTCTTCATCGTGGACGGGAGCCGCCGCCCCTTCTACGACTCGCTCCGGCGGACCTTTGCCGGCGATGACACCGTGCAGGTGCTGCTCAATCGGCGCGTCGCCGACCGGCGACGCAAGGAACCCCGCACGCGCCCGAGCGAGCGGCGCCAGAAAGAGCGCCGCGCCCAGCGCGAGATCGACCGGCAGATCCGCGCGCGCGGCTACGCCGTCGTAGGCGTCATGACGTTCCAGCGGGCACCCAGGGAGGACTGAGAGCTCCAGGTCGCCCCGCGCGCGCGGGCTCGAACGCCGGCGGGCGCTACGGGAGCGCGGCCGTCGTGTGCGGTACGCTACTGCTGCCAGCGAATGCGAACGTCCCTCCCGAGAGGAAGGGGAGATCGTGGCGAAGGTCTGGGGACGGGGTCGAGCCCGGTAGCGCCGCGCGTAGAGTCGCCAAGCGGACCTCCTGGGCCGATGCCGTCGCGGGCCGCAGGGTAGCGATGGCGATCAACACTGCCCCGACCGCCAGAGGGAGTCGTGGCAGTCTCACGACCTTGGTCGCGAGCCAGGCGGCGGCGGCTACGGCGAGGACGATTTCGATCGCGGTCGTCACACTCGTCCAGTGGCCCTGGACGGCGGCGAGGTTGACCCGGGCGACGTGGCCGAGCAGAACGAACAGTCCCGCCCAGAGCAGCGCTCCGAATGCGTCGAAGAGTAGGAACCGCCCGAACGGGAGGCGCCTCGCGCCGGCCAGCGGCGCCACGACAACCCGGGCTCCGACGACGAATCGACCGAAGACGATCGTCCCGCTCCCGAGCTTCCACCGCTGAACGAAGCGGAGCTTGGTGAGGACGCGCTTACCTCCGAACCGCCCCGCCCAGTAGCTGATGGATTCGCCGACGAGCACCGCCAGCGCGGCCACGAGGACCCCGCCCCCTAGATCGAGATGTGCCTGGACCGCGACCCCGCCGAACGTGAGGAGGAACAGCTCCCCCGGGATCGGCAAGGCGACGCAGTCGAGGGTGATCGCGATGAACATGACAACGTATCCATACGCGACAAGCAGATGGGCGAGGGCTTCCAGGCTCACGGTCCACCTACACTCGCAAAAGAGATACCAGACGCTGAGAGGGCTCCAAGTATCTGGATTTGCAGAAGGAGTCTGAACAGAGGTGACGCGCCTCTGCATCGACCGCTCGAATCTATGCCGATCGTTGGGCGAAAACTGACCAGACGGGAGGGACTCGCCCGAACGGTTTGGCGAGCGCGGGACGTCGGCCCGAAGGGCTTCGCGCGCGATCCGCCCTAGATGACCATGCGCGTCACTGTGGCGCGCGGACGCCGGCGGCCAGCACCGCGTCCGGCAGCGCCAACGCGGCCAGGAGAGCGACTGCGAACGTGGTCAGTCGGCGTTCAGGGCGGTGACGATCACCCACGCGAAGTCGCAGACGAGCGCGGCGACCAGAACGACCGAGAGGATGTTCCACAGGGTGCCCTTCTCGTCCATGATCCCCGTCCTCATCTCCGGACGCG
>JBGPIS010000231.1:0-4872 GCA_041484965.1 Methylomirabilia bacterium | reverse complement strand
GGCGAGCTCGACCGCGTGCTGGGCGGCGGCGTCGTGCGGGGCTCGCTGGTACTGATCGGCGGCGACCCGGGGATCGGCAAGAGCACGCTCGTGCTGCAGGCGGCGCGCGCGCTGGCGAGCGTCGGCCCGCCCGTGCTCTACGTGTCGGCGGAGGAGTCCGCGGCGCAGGTGAAGATGCGGGCCGACCGGCTCGGGATCGCCGCCGACGGCCTGCTCTTGTGGACCGAGACGAACCTCGCCGCCGTGCAGGCGGCGCTCGACGACGTGAAGCCGCGCGCGCTCATCGTGGACTCGATCCAGACCGTGTACCTGCCGGAGCTCGAGTCCGCGCCGGGGAGCGTTACCCAGGTGCGCGAGTGCGGCGCGCGCCTCATGACGCTCGCCAAGGGGCTCGGCATCGCGACGTTCCTGGTCGGCCACGTCACGAAGGAGGGCACCCTCGCCGGGCCGCGCGTCCTCGAGCACCTCGTGGACACCGTGCTCTACTTCGAGGGCGAGAGCCACCACGCGTACCGCATCCTGCGCGCGGTGAAGAACCGGTTCGGCTCGACCAACGAGATCGGCGTCTTCGAGATGGGCGAGCGGGGGCTCACGGAGGTGAAGAATCCGTCGGGGTTCTTCCTCGCCGAGCGCCCGGAGGGCGCCGCCGGCTCCGTCATCGTGTCGAGCCTCGAGGGGACGCGCCCGCTCCTGCTCGAGCTCCAGGCGCTCGTCGCGCGGGCGTCGTTCGGGACGCCGCGGCGGACCGTCCTCGGCGCCGACTACAATCGCGTCTGCCTGCTCCTAGCGGTGCTTGAGAAGCTCGCGGGGATGCCGCTCGCGAGCCAGGATGTCTTCGTCAACGTTGCGGGGGGCGGTCGCGTGACGGAGCCGGCGGCCGACCTCGGGATCGTCGTCGCGACCGCCTCGAGCTACATGGACCGTCCCGTGCCCGGCGACGTGCTCGTGCTCGGCGAGGTCGGGCTCACGGGCGAGGTCCGAGCCGTGAGCGGGGTGGAGCTGCGCCTCAAGGAGGCGGCGGCCCTCGGATTCCGCCGCGCCGTCGTGCCGCGGAGCAACGCCGTCGACCGCGCACAGCCGCCGCTCGAGGTCCGTGGTGTGGCCACGGTCAACGAAGCGCTCGACGCGCTGCTCGGCGCTGAGCCCATGCGAAGATCAGGGTCATGAGGTGGAACGCCGCCGGCGTGAACGCGGGACGCGCCGTGGACGCGCCGGCCCCGGTGTCCCACGATGGCTGACGTCGCGGTCGTCATCCCCGCGGGCGGTGTCGGCACGCGCTTCGGCGGACGCACGCCCAAGCAGTTCCTGCGCTTCGGCGCTCTGCCGATCCTCGCCGTGACCGTGCGCCATTTCACCAGCCATCCCGCGGTGTGCGCGGTGGTGGTTGCGGCGCCGGAGCGCTACGTCGCGCGGACGCGGCGGATTCTCGCGCCCCTCGCGCGGCGAACTCCGGTTGCCGTCGTCGCCGGCGGACGCACCCGCCAGGATTCGGTGTGGCTCGGGCTTCAGGCGGCGCCGGACGACGCGCAGATCATCGTCGTCCACGACGGCGTGCGCCCGCTCATCAGCCGCACGCTCGTCGACGCGGTGGTCGCGGCGGCCCGGGGGGCGGGCGCGGCGATCTGCGCATTGCCGGTGACGGAGACCGTGAAGCGGGTGCGCGGGGAACTGGTGGAGGCGACGCTCGACCGCTCGGAGCTCTGGGCCGTGCAGACCCCGCAAGCGTTCCGCGCCGACCTGCTGCGCGAGGCGCACGGCAAGGCGCGTCGCGACGGGATCACCGGCACCGACGACGCCATGCTGGTCGAGCGGCTCGGCCATCCGGTGCGGGTCGTGCGCGGCCTCGCGGAGAACGTCAAGATC
The DNA here is from genome assembly GCA_041484965.1 of Methylomirabilia bacterium. Lineage (GTDB taxonomy): Bacteria > Methylomirabilota > Methylomirabilia > Rokubacteriales > CSP1-6 > JBGPIS01. Next base: position 3,009 of record JBGPIS010000231.1, on the reverse strand, counting down.
ACCACGCCCGAGGACCTCCGCCGTGCGCGGCGCGTAGTGGGTCAGTGACGCGCGCCGGGTTCGGCTTCGACCTCCATCCGCTTGTCGAGGGTCGTCCCCTCGTGCTGGGCGGCGTGACGGTCGAGAGTCACCGCGGCCTCGGCGGCTACTCGGACGCCGACGTGCTCTCTCATGCGATCGGCGAGGCGCTGCTCGGCGCGCTCGCCCTCGGTGACCTCGGCAGCCACTTTCCGGACACCGACCCGCGCTACCGGGGGATCTCGAGCCTCGTGCTGCTGGGCCACGTCGTTGAGCTCGTGCGGGCGCGCGGCGGCGCGATCGTCAACGTGGACGCGACCGTCCTCGCCGAGGCGCCCCGGCTCTCGCTGCATCTCGGTGAAATGGCGAAGCGGCTCGCCGCTGCGCTCGGGCTCGCCGCCGACCGGGTGAGCGTCAAAGCGAAGAGTCCCGAGGGGCTCGGCCTCCTCGGACGCCGCGAGGGCATCGCGGCGATGGCGGTCGCGAGCGTCGAGGTCGCCGGATGAGTCTGCGGATCTACAACACGATGAGACGGGCGAAGGAGGAATTCGTGCCGCTCACGCCCGGCGAGGTCCGCATGTACGTCTGCGGCGTGACGGTCTACGACCTCTCGCACGTCGGCCACGCGCGGAGCGCGATCGTGTTCGACGTGATCCGTCGGTACCTGACCTTCAAGGGTTACCGCGTCACGTTCGTCAAGAACTACACCGACGTGGAGGACAAGATCATCCGGCGAGCGAATACCGAGGGGGTGCCGGCCTCGGAGGTCTCCGAGCGCTACGTCGCCGAGGAGCGCGCCGACATGGCCGCGCTGGATGTCCTGGCGCCGGATGTGGATCCGAAGGCGACCGAGCATATCCGCGAGATGCTTGCGCTCGTCGAGCGCCTCGTCGCCAAGGGGTTCGCCTACGTGGTGGACGGCGACGTCTACTTCGAGATCCGGCGCTTCCCGGCCTACGGGCGGCTCAGCGGCAAGGACCTCGACGAGCTGCTCGCCGGCGCCCGGGTGGAGGTGGACGAGCGGAAGCGCGATCCGCGCGACTTCGCCCTCTGGAAGTCGGCGAAGCCGGGCGAGCCGGCCTGGGAGAGCCCGTGGGGCCCGGGTCGCCCGGGCTGGCACATCGAGTGCTCTGCGATGGCGATGAAGTACCTCGGGCAGACCTTCGACATCCACGGCGGGGGTCAGGACTTGATCTTTCCACACCACGAGTGCGAAATCGCCCAGGCCGAGGCGGACACGGGGCGGCCCTTCGCACGCTACTGGCTGCACAACGGGATGCTGAATTTCGGCGCCGAGAAGATGTCGAAGTCGCTCGGCAACATCCTGACCATCAAGGAGTTCGTGAAGCGCCACGACCCCGACGCCCTGCGGCTCTGGGTGCTCGGCACCCTCTATCGTCATCCGCTCGAGTGGTCGGAGGAGCGCGTGAGCGAGGCGGCGCGCGCCCTTGAGACGCTGTGGAGTCCCGTGAAGCGAGCGCGGCAGTTCGCGGATTCTGCGACCGTCGGCAGGCCCAAGGGCGAATCTCCAACAGAGTACGCGGTGTACACGGATCGCTTCGTGGCAGCGATGGATGACGACTTCAATACTCCCGAGGCGCTCGGCAGCCTCTTCGACTTTGGTCGCGCGCTCAATCGTGCTTCCGGAGCGAGCGCTCAGGATTTTGTGCGAGGGACCAGGGCGCTTTCGGCGCTCGCACAGGTCTTGGGATTGACCGAGCCGAGGCCAAACGTCGAAAACCTGCCGGCGGCGATCGGCGAGCAAATCGTCGCCTTGATCAACGAAAGAGCCGACGCCCGGCAGCGTCGTGACTGGAAGCGCGCCGACGAACTCAGAGCCAAGATCGAGTCCCTCGGCGCGGTCGTCAAGGACACGGCCTCCGGCACCGAGTGGGAGGCCAAGCCCAGATGAGCGAAGGCCGGATCTACGGTCGCAATCCCGTGCTCGAGCTGCTCCGGAGCGGCGGGCGGCGCGCGGACGAGATCGCGGTGCTGGCCGGCGCGCGCGGGCCGCTCGCCGAGGTCGTCGCGCTCGCGCGGCGCGCGGGCGTCAAGGTCTCGCTCCGCACGCGCGAGCAGCTCACGGCGATGGCCGGCACGGACCGCCACCAGGGCGTCGTCGCGCGCGTGGCGTCGGCGGAGTACGTGGACGTCGAGGCGCTGCTCGACGTTCCGAAGGCTCGCGGCGAGCCGCCGTTCCTTCTGGCGCTCGACCAGATCCAGGATCCGCGCAACTTCGGCGCGCTCCTCAGGACGGGCGAAGTCTTCGGCGCCCACGGCGTCATCATTCCCAAGCACCATCAGGTCGGCCTCACCGAGGCGGCCGCCCGCTCGGCGATGGGGGCAGTCGAGTACATCGCCGTGGCGCGCGAGACGAACCTCGTCGGCGCCCTCGAAGCTCTCAAGAAATCAGGGATTTGGGTCTATGGCAGCACCGTCGGGGATGGCGTGGCCCCCTGGACTGCGGACCTGACTGGCCCGCTCTGTCTGGTGCTCGGGAGCGAAGGCGAGGGACTCCGCCCGCTGGTCGCTCGAACCTGCGACGTGCGTCTGACGATCCCGATGGCCGGGCGCGTGGGGTCGCTCAACGTCGCGGCCGCCGGCGCGGCGCTCTGCTACGAGGTCGCTCGGCAGAGGTCCCTGAAGGGCGAAACTGCTTGACTTATCAAACACCCACAACTAAAGTGAAGTTTTGTCTGTGCTGGCGTAGCTCAGTGGCAGAGCAACTGCCTTGTAAGCAGTGGGTCGGGGGTTCAAATCCTCCCGCCAGCGCCAGCTTTTTCAAGGGGTTCTCATCGCATGCCGGCGGATTCGGGGAGGTACCCAAGTGGCCAAAGGGGGCAGACTGTAAATCTGCTGGCGTACGCCTTCGGGGGTTCAAATCCTCCTCTCCCCACCACCTTCTGGGTGGTCGAAGCGGCGCGGAACAGGTACGGAGAGGGAGAAGAAGCGGCTGGCTTCGGCGGGCAAGCGGGAATAGCTCAGCGGTAG
>JBGPIS010000230.1:0-4876 GCA_041484965.1 Methylomirabilia bacterium | reverse complement strand
GTACTCCTTCACGTCCTCGCCGTGGTTGCCCTCGCCCCCGCTGAGCCCGAACAGGCGTTCCTTCAGGATCGGATCGCGGCCGTTCCAGAATGCCCAGGCGAAGCAGAGCCGGCCGTGATTGTCGGTGATGCCGCCGAGGCCGTCCTCGCCCCAGCGGTAGGCGCGCGAGCGCGCGTGGTCGTGGGGGAAGTAATCCCAGGCGGCGCCCTCGGCGCTGTAGTCCTCTCGCACCGTGCCCCACTGCCGCTCGGCCAAGTAGGGTCCCCAGCGCTTCCAGTGGGCGGTCCGCTCCCGGGCTTCCTTGAGCCTCCCCTCTTCCCGGGTCGTGGCCTTGTGCCTCCCGACCATCAGACACACCCCCCGGGCCGGGCGGAGCGGGCCCCCGGCCTACTCGGGCTCGCAGATCTCATGGTGGTCGTGGCCGAAGATCTTGATCAGTCGCTCGCCGTGGCTCGGATGGATCGAGAGCTGGCTCGAGAGGAGCCGGGCGTCGGCGCCCGTCCGGATCGCCAGCGCGGCCAGCTGGATCAGCTCGGCCGCGGCGTAGGAGACCATCTGGACGCCGAGTAGCCGCTCCGTGGCGCCGTCGAAAACGAGCTTCAGGTAGCCGGCGTCCTCGCCGGTGGCCCGCCCGTTTGACGCGCCGCGCATGTCGTGTTTGGCGACATGACACTTGGCGCCCCGGGCGAGAGCCTCGGTGTAAGTGAGGCCGACGCGGCCGACCTCGGGCGTGGTGAAGATCGTCTGGGGCACGACCGAGTAGTCCACGGTCTCGACATCGCCCTCGAGCGCGTTCCGGGCCGCCAGCTTCCCCTCGTACGCCGCCGTGGGCGTGAGCTGCTGGTTGCCCGCGGCGTCGCCGGCCGCGTAGATGTGCGGAACCGATGTCCGGAGGTGCTCGCTCACGCGCAAGCCGAGCCGGCCCATCTCCAGGCCGAGCGCGTCGGTGCCGGCGCGCTTTGGATTGTAGCGGCGCCCCACGGCGAGGCAGACCTGGGCGGCGGGGATCGCGAGCTCCCGGCCGTCCTTCGTCACGTGCGCCGTCACTGCGCCGGCCCTGCCCGAGAGCCGCTCCACCGCGGCGTCCAAGTGGAAGGTGACCCCGCGGCCCTCGAGGATCGTCCGGATGTAGGCGGCGACGTCGCGGTCGAGCGCCGGGAGGATCTCGGGCTCCCGGCCGATCACCGTCACGCGCGAGCCGAGGTCGGCGAAGGCGCCCGCCATCTCGAGCCCGATGACGCCGCCGCCCACCAGCACGAGGCTCTCCGGAAACCGCGGCAGGAACAGGATCTGATCCGAGGTGATCGCGAGCTCCCGCCCAGAAAGCGGCGGCACCACAGGCTCCGAGCCTGCGGCGATGACGATCTTTTCGCCGTGCACCTGGCTGCCGTTCACCTGCAGCGTGTGGGAGTCAACGAAGCTCGCGTCGGCGAGGTAGACTTTCGCACCGGCGCGTTCGAAGGCGTCGGGCGACGGCCGCAGCTCGCGGACGATCTCGTGCTGGCGGCGGACGATCGTGTCCCAATCGAGCGCAACCTCGCCCGTGCGGGTGCCGAAGGTTCCCGCATTCTTGACCAGCTGATGAACCCGCGCAGACCTTACCAAGGTCTTTTTCGGGATTCACCCCCGGTTGATGCAGGCGCCTCCGAGCGGCCCCGAGTCGATCAGCGCGACGCGGGCGCCGAGCTTCAGGCCCTGCTTCAGCGCGTTGATGCCGGCCGCCCCGCCGCCGATCACGAGCAGGTCGTAGCGGTCCATGCTGCCCTCCACGGGACTCCCGAGAAAAACACGCCGAGCCGCTCTTGCGATTCGCCCTCGGGAGATTGGACCGCATCATACCGGGACGGCCGCTCCGAGTCACGACCGCGCAGACTCTATGCTATCTTCGGCCCAAGGTGGCAGGCAGTCCAACCATGGTCACCCAAAGGTGGATCGGATCCGCCACGCTTGACGAGAATGCATACCCTGAGGCCGTTGGCGTTCTCCGGGCGGAAACGGCTCGCCCCTGCCGCTGACTCGGAGTGTCAGAAGCCGCGCGCGACCTCGGCGGCGCCGAGCAGCGCCGCACGGGGCTCGAGGACCAGCGTCACGGGGATCGAGGCCAGCAGGCCGGCGAACCGGCCCTTGTCGCAGAAGGCCGCGGTGAACGTCCCGTCCTCGAGCTTCGCGCGGATCTTCGGCGCGATCCCGCCGCCGACGAAGACGCCGCCGACGGCGAGCGCCTTCAGCGCGAGGTTCCCCGCCTCGGCGCCGTAGATGGCCACGAAGAGGTCGAGCGCCTGGACGCAGAGCGGGTGGCCGCCCGCGAGCCCGACCTCGGAGACGACGGCGCTCGGATCCTCCCGCTCGATGCGGTCGCGGAGCCACTGGGGCTCCGACACGCCGCCCTGCTCGCGGAGGAACCGGTAGATGTTGACGAGGCCGGGCCCGGAAAGCACGCGCTCGTAGCTCACGTGACCGAACTCCTTGCGGAGAAACCGGAGCAGCTCGATCTCGAGGTCGGTCCGCGGCGCGAAGTCGCCGTGGCCGCCCTCGCAGGCGATCACGATGTGGCGCTCGCCACTCCAAATCATCAACGCCTCGCCGAGCCCGGTGCCGGCGGCGACGAGGACCCGGCTCCCCGCGCGCGGCGTCCCGGGCTGGAGCGTCGCCAGCGAGGACGGCGGCAGGGCGAGGACGCCGTGGCCCATCGCCTCGAGGTCGTTCAGGAGCCGGACCCGGCCGGCGGGGATACCCGCGGCGAGCTCGCGCTCGTCGAGCTGCCACGGCAGGTTCGTCGCGACGCAGCGGCCGTCCACGACGGGCCCGGCGACACCGAAGCAGGCGGCCTCGATGGGGCCGCGGGACCCGTCGGCGAGGAAGCGCGCGACGGCGTCCTCGAAGCGCGGGAAGTCGCGGCTCGCCAGTGCCGCCTCCCGCACGGGGCGGAGCGCCCCGCCCGGCGCCTCGTAGAGCGCGAGCAGCGTCTTCGTCCCGCCGACGTCGCCGGCAAGGAGCACTACTTCTTGGCCCCCGAGTAGATGTCGATGATCGTCTTCAAGAACCTGAGCGCGTCGGGCTTCTTCCGCTGGAACGAGTTCCGCCCGATGATCGAGCCGAACCCGCTGCCGTCGCGGACGGCCCGCACCTGCTCGAAGACCGCCTCGTCCGTGTCGGCCGCGCCACCCGAGAAGATGACGATCCGCCGGCCGTCGAAGGTCGACTGGACGACATGGCGCACGCGCTCGGCGAGCGTGCCGAGGGGTACCCCCTCCTTCTCGTAGACCTTCTTGGCGGCCGCCTGCTCGAGGTGCGCCGTCGGGAGCTTCACCTTGATGACGTGGGCGCCGAGCTGGGCGGCGATGTGCGCGGCGTACGCGGTGACGTCGATCGCCGTCTCGCCGTCCTTCGAGAGCCCGGACCCGCGCGGGTACGACCAGACGACGACGGCGAGGCCGCGCTGCTTCGCTTCCTCGGCGAGGGCGCGGAGCTGGCTGTACATGGTCAGCCGGTGCTCGGAGCCGGGGTAGATCGTGAAGCCGATGCCGGCGCAGCCGAGACGCACCGCGTCCTGGACGCTGCCCGTGATCGCCTGGGCCGGGTCCTTCTCATCGAGCAGCACGTCGTGGTTGCTGAGCTTCAGGATCAGCGGGAGCTGCCCCGCGAACTCGCGCGCGCCGGCCTCGAGGAACCCGAGCGGCGCCGCGTAGGCGTTGCAGCCCGCCTCGATCGCGAGCGCGAAGTGATAGCGCGGGTCGTAGGCGGGGGGGTTCATCGCGAACGACCGGCCCGGGCCGTGCTCGAAGCCCTGGTCCACGGGCAGGATCACGAGGCGTCCGGTGCCGGCGAGCGCCCCGTGGCCGAGGAGGCGCGCGAGGTTGGTCAGCGTCCCCGGGTTGTCGCTTCCGTACCAGCCGAGAATCTCCTTCACGCGATCCGTCATCCCTGCCTCCCTGCGATGAAGTCTTCGGCCAGCGCCACGTCCTCGGGGCTCCCGATGAGGAGCGGCACGCGCTGATGCGGCGTGGCCGGCTGAATGGTCATGATCCGTTCGCGGCCCGTCGAGGCGCGGCCGCCTGCGTGCTCGGCGAGCATCCCCATCGGTGCCGCCTCGTACTGGAGCCGGAGCTTACCGTCCGGCCTGCCGGCATCGGCCGGATAGAGGAAGATCCCGCCCTCGAGGAGCGTGCGATGGAAGTCGGCGACGAGCGAGCCGACGTAGCGCGCGGTGTACGGCCGGCCCGTCGCAACGTCGACGCCGCGGAGATGCTCGATGTAGCGCCGGACAGCCGGCTCCCACTTGGAGAAGTTGCCATCGTTGACGCTGTAGGTGCGCCCGCGCGCGGGGATGCGGATCGTGCGGTGCGAGCGGACGAACTCGCCGATGGTCGGGCCGAGCGTGAAGCCGTCCACGCCATCGCCCGTCGTGAGCACCAGGAGCGTCGCGGGCCCGTACATGATGTAGCCCGCCGCCACCTGCGCCGTGCCCGGCTGCCTCGCCGGATCGAACGCCCGACGTGCGGGGGTCGGCGGCGGGGGGGTCAAAGGGGGGGTCTCCCAACCTTTCCTAATGGAAAAGATCGTGCCCACGACTCCGTTCACGTCGAGGTTCGACGACCCGTCCACAGGATCGACGCAGACCACGTAAAGCCCGCGCGGGCTCGTCGTCGCGAGGCGAAGTGGCTCGGCCATCTCCTCCGAGACGAGCGTGCTCACGAGCCCCGTCTCTTCCATCGCCCGGACGACCACGTCGTTCGCCCAGACGTCGAGCTTCTTCACCTTCTCACCCTGGACGTTCGTGTCGCCGGTCGCCCCGAGCTGTCCGACGAGCGCGGCGCGCGCCAGCTCGCGCGCGATGCTCCTGCCCGCCACCGCGAGCTGGGTGATCAGAACGGCC
>JBGPIS010000229.1:0-4888 GCA_041484965.1 Methylomirabilia bacterium | reverse complement strand
CTGGCGGATCTCACGCCGTTCCGCTCGACGCGCTTCGCCGAAGGCAGGCCCTGGATCGACGAGTTCAACTACGGCCACGAGCGGCTGACGATCTCACGCTAGCCGCCGCGCCGGTCAGCGCGGCGGGTCGTCGGCGGGCGGCCGGTCTGCGGCGGGCGGCGGCTTCTTCGCGAACGGGCTCGACTCGCTGCCCGGGCGCTGCTGCAGCCGCGGCGGCACGGTTGCGCGAAGCTCACCGGCCGGCCGGGGCTGGGCGGGCAGCCGGGGCTGGGCGGCCGGCCGGCTCGCCGCGCCCGGCCGCGGGGCGGGGCGCCACCCGGCGGCCGGCCTGAGCCACTGGCAGACGAGCGGCGGCAGGATCCACGACCCGAGATCGGCGACGATGACGGAGAGCATCGGCCAGAAGCCGAAGAGCGACGGCCGGTGGAGCGTGAGGGAGAGGGCGCGCAGCGCCAGGATGCCCAGCACCGTGATCAGGACGGGGATGGGCGACCGGCCCTTGCCGTGGATCGCGCGGCGCCACGAGGAGACCACGTTGAGCGCCACCAACCCGCTGGCCAGCAGCAGCGCGAAGTAGGCCACGAAGTTGAGGAGGCCCAGGAGAAACCTGACCGTCATCGCGCTTCACCTCCGTCCGGCTGGGCCAGGCGGGTCCGGCGGACGCGTGCCTGCACGTCGTGGACGACGCCGCGGTCCAGCGTGATCTCGACCTCGTGGTATTCCGCGTCCCAGCGGCTCACCGTCGCGAGCCACCCGAACCTCCGCCGCCGCTCGGGCACGATCCTGCGGCCGCGGTACACCAGCGTGCGCCGCTCCGGGGCGGAGAGCTGCTCGTGCTCCTCCGGGTCCGGACCGCAGAGGCGGAGCACGTCGTCGAGGGTCGTGGTCCCCGGCTCGATCCGCGCGAGCGTCTCGCGCGGGATCAGCGTGCCGTGCTGCCGCGCGGGCTGGCTGCCGACGTGGATCCTGCCCGCGAGCCGCGCGCCGGCGCGCCGCGCGAGCAGCACGAAGAGGGGCCCCGCGAGGTTGCCCAGCGCGAAGAACAGGATGGGGATCAGCACCGGCGCCCAGGACTGCCAGCCGGTGAAGTAGCCGAACTGCACGGTGAGGGTCTGGGGCGTGGTGCCCTCGGAGTGGCCGAGGTAAACCGAGACGACCTCCGTCGACTCCAGCGCCTCGCTCATGCGCCGGCTCGCCGTCTGCGGGAAGACCTCCTGGATCTTGAGGTCGTCGGCATGGGCGAAGTTGAGCAGGAGCTGCGACGGCTCATCGGCCAGGCGGATCAGACGCTGGCGGTTCTCGAGGTAGAGCGGGAACATCGCCCGCGACCGCACGTCGTTGAAGGTGAGCGAGACGCCGTAGCGGCGACCCCAGAAGGCGTTCTCGACCCACGTCGCCTTGCGGGGCTTGATGAGGCGCGGCAGGCCCATCCGGAGATCGATCAGGTACGTCCGGTTCGCGAACATCGGCGTCCAGGGGATACGCACGTAGGTGGCCGGCGAGGTGAGGCCGAGCGGCCCGCCCTGGCGAACGAACGTCACGAACGGCGCACCGCCGGCGATCGGCTCGGGCGGCTGATCCCGCCTCCGGTAGAGGCTCCGCGTGAAGAGCGGCAGGCGCCCCTCGTGGGTGACGGAGAAGCCCCGCTCCTCGACGTAGCGCGCGAGGGTGGGATCGGGCGGGCCCGCAGCCGTCAGGCCGTCCACCTCGTCCGGCCAGAGGAGATAGAGATCCTGCTCGACGTCCGCGCCGGCCTTCGTCGGCGGGATCACGAGGCTCCAGAGGACGTCCACCGTGATCGGGCCGAGCGCTGGCGTGACGGTGGCGCGCACGAAGAGCGGCCCGATCGTGAACTCGGGATTGGGCCGCGAGGCGAGGAAGACCTGCGCCTGCGCCGGGCTCGCCGCGGTGGCGACGAGCAGCGCCGCCAAAGCCCACGCGCGCCGCCCGCTAGACCTTGACAGGCGTGAACTCCCGCGCGACGTGCTCCTCGAGCGGGAGCTTCTTGCGGATCAACCCGTACTCCAGGAGCGTGCCCTGCATCACCGCCAGCGCCGTCATGTCGATGCGGCCGTCGACGGGGAGCAGGGGCCCGGAGATCTTGTGGGCGCCCAGCACCGCCTCCGGCGTCCAGCCGAGCTTCTTCGAGCAGATCAGGGCGGCCTCATTCGGGTTCTCGCGCATGAGCTTGAGCGCCCGGAACATCGCACGCATGCTCTTGCGAATGGGCTCGGGGCTGTTCTTGATCGCGTCCTCGGAGGCGTACTGGATCTGGCTGATCCACTTCCCGGTGACGGCGTCCAGGCGCAGCAGCACCTTCGACTTGCCCTGGAGCTCGGTCACGGCGCCGCCGTCGCCCCACACGTAGGCGGCGATCTCCTTGCGCGCGAGCGCCGCGAGCTGGGCGTCGAGGCCGCCGAGCCCGACGACCTGCACGTCCTTGTCCGGGTCCCAGCCCTCCTTCTGCGCGAGCATGCGCGCGAAGACCCACGTCGTCGCGCCCGCGCGCGTCACGCCGATCGCCTTGCCCTTGAGGTCCGAGATCTTCTGGACGTCGGGCGCGACGTTCAGCGTGAAGTGGTTGCCCTCGGTGTGGGTCGCGATCATCTTGATGGGCGAGCCGGCCTCGCGGAACACCAGGATGTCGGTCGAGCCCGTCACGCCGATCAGGATCTCGCCCGCCATCACGGCCTTCAGGAGATCCGGGCCGCCCCGGAAGGGGACGAACTCGGCGGCAAGCCCCTCGTCCTTGAAGAAGCCCTTCTCGAGCGCGACGATGACGGGCCCCGCCATGGAGTAGTCGCCGAGCACGGCGGTGCCGATCTTCACGGCGCTCTGGGCGCGCGCCCGCCGCGGGGCGAGGGCCGCCGGCGCGGCCGTGGCGGCTCCGGCGAGGAACGTGCGGCGCGTCATCGAGGGGCTGGGCATGGCCGGTCTCCTTGACATTCTTGCAGATTTTCCCTACGTTGGGCGCGCTTTCCATGAGCGACGCCGCAATCCGAACGCACTACTCCCGCCGATCCTACATCGTCGCGCGCCCTCTCCACAATCGCGCCGCCGGACCCGGCCGATGACCGACGCGCGTCTTTCTCAGGCCACCCACGGCGCACGCCGGCCTCGCGGACCCCGCTACAGAATGAGCGACGCGCGCCTGTCTCAGGCCACCCACGGCGCACGCCGGGCTCGCGGACCCCGCTACAAATGACCGACGCGACCGTCACCTACGCCGTGAAGGAGGGCGTCGGCTGGATCACGCTGAACCGGCCGACCGTGCTGAACGCGCTCAACACGGACCTCGCCGCGGCGCTCGCCGACCACGCGGAAGCGGCGGCGGCCGATCCCGGCGTCACGCTCGTCGTGGTCCGCGGCGCCGGGCGGGCGTTCTGCTCGGGAATGGACCGGACGGCGCTCGCGGCGGGCGCGATCTCCGAGCCCTTCTACCGGCACTGGATCCGCGCGCTCAACTGCCTCGAGGACATGCCGAAGATCGCGCTCGCCGTCCTGCACGGGCACTCCATCGGCGGCGGGCTCCAGCTGGCGCTCGCGTGCGACCTGCGCCTGGCGACCGACGACGCCGTCCTCGGGCTCGGCGCCACGCGCCACGGGCTCATCCCCGACGGCGCGGTGCTGCGGCTGGCGCGCGTGGTCGGCGTGGGTCGCGCCAAGGAGCTCGCGCTCCTGAACGACGAGGTGAGCCCCGCGGAGGCGCGCGCGATGGGCCTCGTCAACTGGGTGTGCCGTCCGAGCGAGCTGGAGACGGCGCTCGCGGCGGTCATCGCGAAGGCGCGCGACGCCGCGCCGACGGCCGCGGCGCACACCAAGCGGCTCTTGCACGAGTCGTTCCACCGCGACCCGCGCGCGATGATCGAGGAGGTCGTCCTCGCCCAGAACGCCTGCATGGCGTCGTGGGAGATCGACGAGGCCAACCTGGCGTGGCGGGAGAAGCGCGACGCGGTCTTCTGGCCGCCGGGCACGCGCGCCGATGAATGACGCCGCGGCGCGCCTCTCTCAGGCCACCCTCGTGGGTTCCGGGCACGCGCGCCGATGAGTGACTGCATCCTCGAGACCGCGGGGCTGACCAAGGAGTTCCGGGGGTTCGTGGCCGTCAATGACGTGAATCTCAGCGTCCGCCGGGGCACGATCCACGCGCTGATCGGCCCGAACGGCGCCGGCAAGACGACGTGCTTCAACCTCCTGACGCACTTCCTCACGCCGACGCGCGGGCGCATCCGCTTCAACGGCCGCGACATCACGGGCTCCAGGCCCGCGGACATCGCGCGCCAGGGCCTCGTGCGGTCGTTCCAGATCTCCGCGGTCTTTCCGCACCTCACCGTGCTCGAGAACGTGCGCGTCGCGCTCCAGCGCAAGCGCGGCGGCTCGTTCGACTTCTGGCGGTCGGAGCGCGCGCTCGACTCCCTGAACGCGCGGGCGATCGAGCTCATCGACGCGGTCGGTCTCGCTGAATTCGCGGGGACGATCGCCGTCGAGCTGCCGTACGGCCGCAAGCGCGCCCTCGAGATCGCCACCACGCTCGCGCTCGACCCCGAGATGATGCTGCTCGACGAGCCGACCGCCGGCATGGCCCACGAGGACGTGAACCGCATCTCGGCGCTCGTGAAGAAGGTGGCGGCGAACCGGACCGTGCTGATGGTGGAGCACAACCTGAGCGTCGTCGAGAACCTCTCCGACACGATCACGGTGCTCGCCCGGGGCGAGATCCTCGCCGAGGGCGGCTACCAGAGCGTGTCGAAGAACCCCGACGTGATCCAGGCGTACATGGGGTCGGGCCATGACCACTGAACGGCGCGGGCACCCGGGCTTCGCCACGCCCGCGCCGGAGGCTGGTCCGCTCTTGGCGGTGACTGACCTGCACGCCTGGTACGGCGAG
>JBGPIS010000228.1:0-4889 GCA_041484965.1 Methylomirabilia bacterium | reverse complement strand
GTCGCCGTCTGCTGCTCGAGCGATTCGGTCAACTCGCGCGTCCGCTCCTCCACCTTGCGCTCGAGACCGGCGTACGACTCCTTGAGCTGGGCCGCCATGCTGTTGAACTGGGCGGCGAGCGTCTCCAGCTCGTCGCCCGTTTTCACGTCGATGCGCTGGTCCAGCTCGCCCGCGCCGATCCGCGCGGCGCCGGCCTGGAGCGCCTGGATGGGCGTCACCATCTTCCGCGCGAGGAGCACGCTCGCCACGATCGAGAGCACGATACCGACGAGCACGAGGATCGCGGTCTGCTGGATGGCGGCGCGGAGCGGGGCGAAGGCCTCCTCGAGCGGCTGCTCGACGAAGACCGACCAGGCGAGCGGCGAGATCTTCGCGTACGCGGTGAGCACCCGCTGGTCCTTGGGGTTCCGCGCGAGCGTGACCTCCTCGGACTCGCCGCCCGGGCCTGCGGGCGCGGCCAGCGCCGCCTTCACCTGCGCGAGCCCCGCGAACGTCGTCTTCTGGAGCACGAGGCTGATGTCCGGGTGCGCGATCAGCACTCCTTGCCCGTCGAGGACGAACGCGTGGCCGGCCTTGCCGACCCTGATCTGCGAGACCACGTCCCAGATGAACTTGAGGTTCACCTCGGACACGGTGACGCCGGCGCCCTGGCCGGAGCCGCCCATGGCGATCGTCATGTACGGCTCGGACTCCTTCCGGAAGTACACAGGGCCGTAGTAGATCTTCCCGGACTTCGCCTCGCGGAACTTCGGCTCGCGCGAGAAGTCGGTCCCGCTGCCGGCGACGTCCATGGCGAGGCGGGAGACGCGGAGCTGCTCCTTGCCCTCGCCGTCGAGGTGGCTGATCTCGGTGATCGACGGCGCCTGGCGCAGGAGCCGCAGGTAGTCCACGCGCCGCTGGTCGAGCTGCGCCGCGCGCGAGCCGAGCTGGGGCTGGGTGGTCCAGCCGATTTGCCGCTCGATCTCGTGGACGAACCCCTCGATCCTCGCCGCCGCGCCGCGCGCCTTCTCACGCTGGATGGTGACGAGCGAGGCCTTGTTCTGCTGGTAGGAGAGGTAGACACCGATCGCGCCCGAGGCGAGCAAGGGCCCACTCACCAAGCCCGCGAGCACGATCACGTACTGGCGGAACAGGCGCCCGCGCGGTTTCACATCACGCCATTACGTTGGACGGCGCGTTGCAGCAGCGCTTCGGGGTGCGGCCGAGGCCTCTCACCGTCGTTCCGGGTCACTGGGTCACCACAGTCGATAATGTCACAAGAATGCGGTCGAGCGACAGTTCGAGGCAGCGCGTGATCTCGTCGCGGCAGGCGCGGTAGACGTCGTCGTCCTGGCCCATCGGGTCGCCGATGTCGCCGCCCTCGCCGGCGAACTCCCGAAGCGTGAACACCGGGCGCCCGTCCGTCGCGGCGAGCGCGGCCACCGCGAGCTTCTGCTGGGCGGTCATCGTCAGGATGAGGTCCGCCCCCGTGATGCGGTCCCGGTGCCGGCGGAGGTCGGTCGAGACGATCGTGGTCTCCGCGAGGTGGATCCCCGCCTCCCGGAGCACGAGCCGCGCGTCGAGCGACGGGATCATGCCGTCGCGCGCGGTGTTGCCGACGCCGCCGGAGCTCACGCGGATCGCGCGGCCGGCGCTCCGCGCCTCCAGCAGGCGCTCGAGGATGGTCTGCGCCATCACGCTCCGGCAGGTGTTGGCGTGGCAGACGAAGAGGACGGTCTTCACCGCTCCTCCCAGTTCGACTGCCAGAACTTCACGCCGCCCCCGAGGTCCTTCCATTCGCCGGCCGGACGCTCGTGGAGGCTCTTGCCGAAGAGCGTGCCCGGCGGCGTCCCGAGCCTCGCGCCGAGCGTCGAGGGGAAGAGCGCCGCCAGCTCGCCCGGCGTGAGGCGGCGGTCGGCCTCGAGCCGGCGGACCGCCTGCGGCTGGGCGAGAAGCGTGTAGCCGTAGCCGAACGAGTGGAACACCTGGCCGTTCACGTGCTGGGCGGCGTCGCTCGCCAGGTAGACGACGAGCGGCGCGACGTTGTCGGGATCGCGCTCGGTGCCGGCCGCCAGCTCGCTCGGCCACTTGCCCGTCTGCTCGAAGACCTCGCGCCCCCGCGGGGTGGAGTCGATCATTCGCGTGGCGCCGCTCGGCAGGATCGCGTTGGCCGTCACGCCGTACTTGGCGAGAGCGTTGGCCGTGGACCACGTGAGCCCGATGATCCCGGCCTTCGCCGCGGCGTAGTTCGGCTGGCCGGGCGCGCCCAGCGCGGAGACCGAGGACATGCTGATGATCCGCCCGCCGCGCTGCTCGCGCATCGCGATGGAGGCCGCGCGCGTGCAGTGGAACGTGCCGTCGAGGTGCACGCCGAGCACCGCGGCCCACTCGGCCTCGGTCATGTTGAAGATCATCCGGTCGCGCAGGATGCCGGCGACGTTCACGAGGATGTCGATCCGCCCGTACGTCCGGATCGCCTGCTCGACCATCGCCGTCGCCTCGGCGAAGTCCGCGACCGAGCCGAAGTTCGGCGCGGCCGTGCCGCCGGCCCTGACGATCTCGTCCACGACCTGGGCGGCGGGGCGCCGGTCGCCGCCCTCACCCTCGAGGCTCACGCCCAGATCGTTGACGACGACCCGCGCTCCCGCCGCCGCCAGGGCAATGGCGATCCCGCGGCCGATCCCCCGCCCCGCTCCCGTCACCAGCGCCGCTTTGCCGTCGAGCAGTCCCATGGTCACTCCGAAAGAGGCCGGTAGTAAGGGTTCCCCGCCTTCGTCCACGCGCCCAGCATCTCGCGGAACTGCGGGCCCATCGGGTCGAGGCCGCGCATCGGCATCGTGCCCCGACGGATGGTGAAGTCGTGGGGCGCGAGCTCGCCGGCCCGCACGAAGTGCCGCTCGGCGGCCGCCGGTCGCCCCTGCTCGTAGAGCCACTCGCCCAGCCCGAACTCGGCGCGCGCTTGCTGGTCGCGCTCCGTCGGCAGCGACTGGAGCTGCCGCGCCCGCGCCTCGGGCATGGCCGGCGCTTCGCCCCTCACCCAGGCGCGCAGCGCCGTGAGGTGCTTCGCCGCCTCGAGACCGGTGATGTGCTTGAAGGTGTCGGTCCCGAAGGCGACATCGTTCGGGCGAACGATCCGGCCCCGCTCGTCGAGCCAGAGGATCGTGGGGACGTTGACGATGTTGTAGAGGTCGGCGAGGACGTGCCTCGTGTCGATCAGCGACGGATGGGCCGGCTTCCCGGCGTCGATCCACGGCCGCGCGTCCTCCGGGCTCTTGTCGAGCGCCACGGTGATCACGGTGAAGCCGAACCCCTTCAGCTCCTCGTAGACCGCCTGCCACACGGGCAGGTCGAGCCGGCACCCTCACCACGACGCGTACGCGACGAGGAGGACCTTCTTCCCCCGATGGGCCGAGAGCGCGTGGAGCGCCCCCTGGAGATCGGGCAGCGCGAAGTCCGGCGCCTCGAGCGACGAGAGCTGCCGGGCGCGCTCGCTCGCGGGCACGCCCAGGTACGCGGCGCCCTCCTCGAGGTCCAGCGCGACGGGACGGCCCGCCGCCTCCGCGCGCGTGGCCCGCTCGACGCCCTCGGCGTACGGGAGGTCCACGGCGCGTCCGTCGTCGATCAGCGTGAACGTGGGGCCGGCCATCGCGTCTCCCTCCTAGTCCGCGCCCGGCGGCGCGCCGGCCCCGAGCCTGCCCATCGCGCCTCCCCGGGATCCACGGTCAAGAGAGAATACTATGTTGTTGTAGCGGGTGCCGCGTGCCCGCCTCCACCGTAGGTGGCCTACTGTGGGCGCGTGTGGCGCTGTTGTAGCGGGTGCCGCGTGCCCGCCTCCACCGTAGGTGGCCTACTGCGGGCGCGTGTGGCGCTGTTGTAGCGGGTGCCGCGTGCCCGCCTCCACCGTAGGTGGCCTACTGCGGGCGCGTGTGGCTCCATGTCAGGCCCATGCCCAGACGGGCTGCTCGAAGTGGGCCACGCGCGTCGGGCGCCCGTGCACAACCACCTCGCGCAACTGATACAACACGGCCGCCGTCGGCGCGTGGATCAGCGACGAGAGGATCGGCACCTGAATGACGGGCCGGTCGCTCTCGGGAATGGTGACCAGCCGGGGCACCTCGGGGCTGTCGAGGTCGGCGAGCGGCACCCGATGGACGCTCGCGACCTCGTCGGGATTCGCCGTGAGCTCCACGCGCGCGCCACCCCACACGACGACCGGCGTGATGATGAAGCCCGAGCGCGTGCCGTAGTCGTCGAGGAGCCCGAGCACCGCGGCCGCGTCCCGCGCGAGCCCGACTTCCTCCTCGAGCTCGCGCAGCGCCGCGCGCTCGGCGCTCTCGCCCGGATCGATCCGGCCGCCGGGCAACGCCCACTGGCGCGCGTGCGCCCGCAGCGTCGCCGCCCGGCGCGTCAGGAGAAAGCAGGCGCGTCCCTCGTCGTCGCCGAGCAGCACGACGGCGACCGCCGCCGGGCGGCGGCCGTCGGGAGCGAGCGCTCGGCGCTCGAACCCGGCGAGGTTGGCGCGCGCACGCTCGCGCAGCGCGTCGCCGAAGAGGTGCGGCGGGCCGCCCGTCACGAATGCGGCTCCACGTAATCCCGGCGAGCGTCGCGCGGCCTCGGGTGCGCTCTCGGGTCACGGTTGGCGTGGTCGAGGAGGGCCTGCCCCGTGCGCCCCACGGCCCTAGTACGCCGGAAGCTTCCCGGCCGTGACGCCGGTCTTCCGCACGGCGGCCACCTCCTCGGCGGCCTTGGCGGCGAGGAAGCGGCTGTCACTCGCGAGCGTGACGAACTGGTAGCCCGCCGCGATCATCTTGAGCGCGTAGGCGGCTGTGGCGTTGTGGATGCCGGCGACGACGCCGTGGCGCTTGCAGGCCTCGACGATCTTGAGCTGTGCGTCGACCACCGGCGCGTCG
>JBGPIS010000227.1:0-4893 GCA_041484965.1 Methylomirabilia bacterium | reverse complement strand
CTGCTAAGCGGTTACAGGGGCAAAACCTCTGTCCCGGGTTCGAATCCCGGCCTCTCCGCCACGGGCCCTTAGCTCAGGTGGACAGAGCGTCGGACTACGAATCCGAAGGCCAGAGGTTCGAATCCTCTAGGGCCCACCACTAACCCCGACCGCCGGCCACGCGGCCGCGGCGAGCGGCTCGATCAGTCCGGCCGTCAGGCCTTCTCGACCATGTAGAGGTGCGGCAGCATGTCGATGTAGATGTTGCCCTCGACGACGAACTCGCCCTGGCGGTTCTTCTGGACCCCGCGGACGGTCGGCTTGGCCGCGGCGTAGCGCACCACCCACGCCACCGGGACGTATCCGGCGTCCGTCTGCATGATCTCCTCGGCCTTCGCGTAGTGCCCGAGGCGCTTCTTCAGATCACGCGTGTCGCGTCCGGCCTCGAGCTCTTTGTCGAAGGCGTCGTTGACCCACGCCTGGCGCTTGCCGGTCGTCTTCCTGCCGTAGAAGGTGTCGAAGTACTCGTTGTGCGGGTCCGGGTAGTCCATGAACCAACGGATCCAGACGAACTGGAGGTCCTGCTTCCAGAGGCGCTCGCGGAACACGCGCGGCTCCAGCACCTCGAGATCGGTCTTCATGTTGAGGTGCTCGAGCAGCACCGCCTGGACGGCCTCGGCGAGGGGCTTGCTGCCCAGCGCCTCGTCGCGCATCGAGAGCGTGATCTTCGGCCAGTTCTTCCCGCCCTCGAACGGCGTGCCCTTCAGCATGGCCATGGCGGCCTTCGGGTCGAACTTCTGGATGGCCTTGATCTTCGGATCGTCGGTGGCGCCCGGGAACCCCGGAGGGATCATGGAGTGCGCGGGGACGGCGAACCCCTGCGCGACCTTCACCACGTTAGCGCGGTCGATCGCGTGGCCCACAGCGCGGCGGACCTTGACGTTGTCGAACGGCGGCTTCGTCACCTGCGGCAGCAGGTACCAGGTCCCCGGGAACGGATAGCGGAAGACCTCCTCCACCGTCTTCGGGCTCGACTGCAGGCGCTTGAGGTCACCGCTCGCGAGGGACGTCATGTCGAGCTCGTTGTTCTCGTAGGGAAGCGCCCCCGAGGCGACCGGGATGATCGGGATCGTCACCTTGTCGAGCGTGACGTCCTTGGCGCCGAAGAAATGCTTGTTCTTCCTGAGCACCATCTGCTTGTTGTGCTCCCATGCCTCGAGGACGAAGGGGCCGTTGCAGACGATGTTGGCGGCCTCCGTCCACTTGTCGCCGAACTTCTCGATGGACGCGCGGTGACCGGGCAGCGCGGCCTGATACGCCGTCAGCACGGCTAAATAACCGCGCGGGCCTTCGAGCGTCACCTCGAGCGTCCAGTCGTCCTTGGCCTGCACGCCGACCTGGCCCGGGTCCGTGATCTCCTTCTTGTTGAACGCCTGGCCGTTCTTGATGTCGTACATGAACGACGCGTAGGGCGCGGCGCTCGCCGGGTCGAGCTGGCGCTTCCACGAGTACTCGAAGTCGCGCGCCGTGCAGGGGCCGCCGTCCGACCACTTCGAGTCCTTGCGGATCGTGAACGTCCAGACCGAGCCGTCCTTGTTCGAGGCCACCTTCTCGGCGACGTACGGGACGGCCTCGAAGTTAGCGTTGAACTTCATGAGGCCGGCCCAGAGCTGCGGAGTACCCCCGCAGTAGAGGTCCTTGTTGAAGTCGTGGCTGGCCGGGTCGTTCGTGTACCAGCCGCCACCGCCGAAACGGAGGTGCTGGTCCTTGGCGAGCTTCTCGCCCGGGCGGAGCTTGGGGGCCGCAGACACGGACGCCGCGTCGAAGCTGGCGGCGCCCATCGCGGCGAGCCCCGCGGCGACCTTCAGGAAGTCGCGACGCCCGACGCCGACGGCCCGCAACCGCTCCTCGAGGAGATCGAGCTGAACATCTGTGATCGGTGGCCTCTTCATGGGGGAGCCTCCTCCGTTACTTCAGTTTGGGGTCAAGGGCGTCACGGACTCCATCGCCGAAGAACGTGAACGACAGCATCGTGATGGCGATTGCAATGGACGGGAACACGCAGAGGTGCCAGTAGGAGCGGATGTACTGCTGGCCCTCGCCGACCATCTGGCCCCACGAGGGCGTCGGCGGGTTGATCCCCACGCCGATGAACGACAGCGCCGCCTCGGTGAAGATCGCCTCGGGGATCCCGAACGTCACGGACACGACGATCGGCGTGAGCGCGTTCGGCAGCACGTGGCGGGTGAGCAGCCGGGCGAACCCCGCGCCGAGGGCGCGCGCGCCGTCCACGAATTCCTTTTCCTTGATCGAGAGCACCTGGGCGCGGGTCTGCCGCGCGATGCCGACCCAACCGGTGAAGCCGATCGCAATGAAGATGTTCGTCAGCCCGGCGCCGAGCATGGACATGACGAGGATGACGAAGAGGAGCCGCGGGAAGGCGTACATTACGTCGACGAAGCGCGTCAGGAAGAGGTCCGTGCGTCCGCCGACGTAGCCCGAGAGTGCGCCGATCGGCACGCCGATCAGCACGACGATCACCTGGGCGCCGAGGCCGACGAGCATCGAGACGCGCGCGCCGTAGATCATGCGGGAGAGCAGGTCGCGGCCGAGGGCGTCGGTGCCGAGCGGGTAGTCGCGCGTGGGCGCCTCGTTCAGCCGGTCGAAGTTCGTCTTCGTGTACGGGAGCGGCGCCAGGACGTCGGCGAAGATCGCAACGAGGCAGAGGAGCACGATGATGATGCCGCCGGCCATGGCGAGCCGGTTTCGGAGAAGCCGGCGCACTCCGTCGCGCCAGAGGCTCGTCCCGTGGACCGCCGCGCGCGCGGCCGGCACGGCGCCGGCGAGCGGGCCGAGTCTAGTACCGGATGCGGGGGTCGAGAGTGCCATAGAGGAGGTCCACGACGAGGTTCATGACGGCGAGGAACGCGCCGTAGGTCAGCACGACGGCCATGATCATCGGGTAATCCCGGCCGGTCATGGAAAGCACGAAGAACCTGCCCATTCCGGGGACCCGGAAGATCGACTCGACGAAGAACGATCCCGTGCCCACCGCGGCGAACATGGGACCCAGGAGGGTGACGACGGGATGAAGGCGTTCTTCAGCGCGTGCTTGAAGATCACCGGCCGCTCGCCGAGCCCTTTGGCGCGCGCCGTCAGCGTGTAGTCCGCGCGGATGACCTCGAGCATGGAGGCGCGAGTGAAGCGCGCGATGATTCCCATCGGCGCGAGCGCCAGCGTGACCGTCGGCAGCACCCAGTTCCGCGGCGAGTCCCAGCCGCCCGTCGGGAAGAGCGGCACGACGAACGAGAAGAGGATGATGAGAAACACCGCGAGGACGAAGTTGGGGATGGCCACGCCGACGGTCGCGAGGCTCACCGAGACGTAGTCCCACGTGCGATTCTGATGCACGGCGGCGAGGATCCCGAGCGTGAGCCCGCCGACGATCGCGCTCGCCAGCGCCATGGACCCGAGGAGCAGCGAGATGGGGAAGGTCTCGCGCAGAATCTCGGCGACCGTCCGCGTCTTGTAGACGAACGACTTGCCGAAGTCGCCGCGCACCGCCTTGCCGAGAAAGATCAGGAACTGCTGCGGCAGCGGCTTGTCGAGGCCGTAGACCTCGGCGAGGTTCTTCTGCGCCTCGGGCGAGAGCGGGTTGGCGCCCTCGGCCACGGGATCGAGCGGGCTCCCCGGCGTGGCGTGCATGACCAGGAAGGTCACGAGCGCCATGGCGCCGATGGTCGGCACGAGCCACAGGACGCGCGAGACGACGTATTGGAACAACCGCTTCCTCCAGGATCCGATCACGGACGACGGGTGCCCTACTATTCGGCGAAGCGCGGACCGAGTCAAGGGGCCCGTCAGGGCTCCCCCACCGTCATGACGACGGCACAGGCGCGCCGATCATGGCATCGGCCCGGCCGAGAGATCGCTTGAAGTCGCGGGCACTTGCCGGGTATGGTTGGGGTCTGTCGCGGTGAAGACGGTGAACGACGAAGAGTTCATGCGTGCGGCGCTCGACGAGGCGCGGCGCGGACTCCTGGACGGGGAAGTTCCGGTGGGCGCCGTGGTCGTGCTCGACGGCGCTATCGTGGGCCGCGCCCACAACGCGCCGATCGCGCTCGGCGACCCCACCGCTCACGCCGAGGTCCTGGCGCTCCGCGAGGCGGGACGGAAGCTCGGCAACTATCGGTTGACGGGCGCGACGCTCTACGCGACTGTGGAGCCGTGCGCGATGTGCTGCGGCGCCGCGCTCAACGCGCGCGTCGCGCGCGTGGTGTACGGCGCGGCCGACCCGAAGGCGGGCGCCGTTGTCTCGCTCCACCGGCTGCTCGACGACCCGCGGCTGAACCATCGCGTGGACGCGGTGGGCGGCGTGCTCGGCGACGAGTGCGGCGCGCTGCTCCGGGAGTTCTTTGAAACGAAAAGACGGTGAACGGTTCGCGGAGGGGTGGCCGAGCCCGGTTGAAGGCGTCCGACTCGAAATCGGATAGGGGCGTAAGTCCCTCGGGGGTTCAAATCCTCTCCCCTCCGCCACTCATCATATTCGCCGTCGGAGCGCCTTCGCAGGGCTCCGGCGCTCGACGTTCGGGCGGCAAATGCGCGAGGAGGGGTGACCGAGCGGCCGAAGGTGCGGCACTGGAAATGCCGTGCACGGGTAACCCCTGTGCCGCGGGTTCGAATCCCGCCCCCTCCGCCATTCATATGCGCCGTTGGGGCGCCTCCGCGCCCGACGGTCGGCGAGATAGCGCGCGAGACGAGTTTCAGCGTGGCCGTGCTAGACGGGGAGTTAGCGGTGCCCTGTAACCCGCAATCCGCTTCAGCGGGGTTGAATTCCCTCTCGAGGGCGGCCTGTGTTGAGTGAGCCTCGTGGGGCGGCGTCGAAGGTTGGGCCCCACGCAACGAGAATCGTCG
>JBGPIS010000226.1:0-4903 GCA_041484965.1 Methylomirabilia bacterium | reverse complement strand
CCGCCCCGCGGCCCGTCCGAGGGCCACCCGCGGCCGCGCGAAGCTCGGCGAGATTACTTGGAGGCGCACTAGAGGTACTGGCCGTAGCGGATCTTCTCGACGACCCCGCGCACGCCCTTGTAGCCGTCGATGGCGTCGAGCAGGTTCTCGGTGGTCACGGGCGAGGCGGCGCCGCCGGCGGCACCCTCGTGCACCATCGCCTCGAGGGCGCGCTTGACGATCACCGAGATGTCGGCTCCGCTCATGCCGCCCATGACGGGCAGCACCTTGCGATAGTCGACCGGCTCGAAGAGCTTGCGGCCCGCGGTCTTCTCCGTCCGGATCCGGATCAGCTCGAGGATCTCCCGCTGGCCGTCCGGGTCGGGCAGCGCGACCTCGATCAGGTGGTCGAGGCGGCCCGGCGCGACGAGCTCGGGGTCGAGCACGTCGGTGCGCGTCGCGGAGCCGACGATCATGACGCGCGCCTCCGCGTTCATCGCGTCGAGCTTCTCGCAGAGCGCGGCGACCAGACGCGCGCTCGCCTCCCGGGCTTGGGGCGGCGGGAGCAGGTGCTCGAGCGAGAGCGCCTCGGCCTCGGCGAGGAAGAGCACCGCCTTCCCCTCCGCCATCGCGATGCGGAGGACCTCCTGGAGCAGCTCCCCGGTGTTCGCGCCGAACTTCGACGTGAGGTTCGTGAGCTTCAGATGGTAGAAGATCGCGCCCGAGGCCGTCGCGAGAGCCTGGGCCAGCTTCGTCTTCCCGGTCCCGGGCGGGCCGTAAAGCAGGACGCCCTTCGGCGGCGCGATGCCCCACTGCGCGTAGAGCTCCGGGCTGGTCAGCGCGAAGGCGAACCCGCGGAGCGCGGACTTCGCCTGCTGGGCGCCGCCGATGTCCTCGAAGGTGACCGTCGGCCGGATCTTCGTCTCGACCCGGCCGGTGAGATCGCCGAACTTCTCGCCGAGCTTCGCGAAGACGTCTTCGAGGCGCCGTTGGAGCGCCCAGTCCTGATCGGTGTTCGGCGCGGGCTCGGCCATGGCGTCAGATGGACGGGCCGCGGGGCGGCCGGAGGCTCTCGCTCCGGTCGAAGACGCGATCCTCGACGAACACGGGCACCTTCGCGCGGATCGCCAGCGCGATGGCGTCCGAGGGGCGCGAGTCGAGCTGGACTTCGGCCCCCCCGCCCACCGTGAAATAGACCGTCGCATAGTAGACGTCGCCCCGGAAGTCGTTGATGACGGCGCGGGTCAGCGAGACCTTGAGACGGCCGAACAGCGTCAGGAAGAGGTCGTGGGTCAGCGGCCGCGGCGGCGTCACGCCCTGGAGCGGCACGGCGATCCCCGTGGCCTCGGCCAACCCGATCGCCATCACGAGACTCCGGCGGTCACGCTTGCCCTGGAGCACGACCGTGGGCTGCTGCGTGCCCTGGTCGATGACCACGGCGACGACCTCGACCTCCTGGGGGCCCGTCGCCTTCGGCGGCGCGGCCTCGGGACGGTCGGGCGCCAGGTGCGCCCGCTCCGGGACCCCCGCCAGGGCGATCCCCAACAGCGCAATCGACACGTAGCGCCCTTTCGTCGTCATGCTGGCCCCCCGCCGCCCGTCGGAATGGGGCGAGTATACCGCCTATCTCCCCTCGAGCTTCAGGGCGAGCGTCGAGCCCAGGAAGAGGAGCGACGTCAGCGCCCACCACATGAACGTGTAGCCGACGGCGTGCGCGACGTAGCCGAAGAGGAACGCGCCACTCGTCTGGCCAGCGAGGAAGACCGCGCTGAAGATGCCGACGACCACGCCCCGCCGCGTCTCGGGCGTCTGGTCGGTGACGAGCGCGGCGAGACCGGGATAGAGGAAGCCGTGGGCGGCCCCCGACATGAGGCCCGCGACGAAGAGCGCGGGCAGGATGGGCGCCCCGCCGGCGCCTACGGCGACGAGCCCGAGCACGGCGAGCAGCGCGGTCGCGCCCGCCTGCACGAACATGGAGGGCACGATCACCGCCCGCCGGCCGTAGACGTCGGAGAGCTGCCCGCCGAGGACGCGCACGCCGATCGCCGCCACCGAGTACGCGGTGTAGAAGAGCGCGAGGGTCCGCACGCCGAGATGCTCCGCGAAGGTCGGCAGGAAGACGAAGATGGTCCCGGCGCCGAGGCCGAAGAAGAGGACGACCGCCATGTTCAGGTGGAAGACCTCGGCGAGCCCGCCCCGCTCCCAGATGAACCCGCGCACCGGCGGCGACAGCTCACGCCGCTGGTCGCGGAGCCCCCAGACGACGACGCCGGCGATGACGATGACCACGGCGGCCGCGGCGAACAGCGGGCGAAACCCGAAGCGCCGGATCGTCCACTCGCCAGCGAGCGGCGCCACCGCCGTGCCGACGAGCCCCGCGACACCGTAGATGCCGAGCGCCCAGCCGCGGCGCGCGGGCGGCACCAGATCGATCACGTACGAGTAGTTGGCGACGAAGAAGCACGAGAAGCCGATCCCCTGGAGGAGCCGCACGAACGCGAGCACGGCGATGGACGGCGCGGCCAGCGCGGCGAGCGCCGCGACGAGCGTGAAGCCGACGCCGACCAGCATGAAGGGCCGCCGGCCGACCGCGTCCACCCACGGTCCCACGAGCGGCTGGCAGACGATGCCGACCGCGTTGTAGAGGCCCATGATGAGCCCGATCTCGACCTCCGTCCCGCCGAGCCGCTGGATGTAGAGGGGCAGCAGAATGAAGGCGTTCATGCTGAGGAAGAAGAAGAAGTTGCTGGCCGTCGCGCGGAGGAAAGGATTGTCGGCTAGAATGAACCGCACACACGATTATCGCATGGCGACGATTGACTCCGTGCTGCGCCGGTCGCTCGCGGACCGCGGCGGCAACCTGATCCTCACGCTCGATCCCGCGTTCCAGGGCCTTCCCGACACCGCGCACGGCGGCTCGGTCCTCGCGGCGTTCGACGCCCTCGCCGGGCTCCCGGGGCCGCGCAGCGTCGCGGGCGTGTACCGAAAGCGCGTCCCACTCGACACGCCCCTGGCGCTCGCAGTCGGCCACGACGACGGCGCCCGCACCTTCGTGCTCTCCGACGCGGAGGGCGCAGTCCTCGTCGACGGCCGTGTCGCGCCGGCAGCGAATGGCGGCCCCGGCGCCCCGGGCTCGCCGGGTGCCCTCGGAGACCCGTTGCTTCTGCGCGTCGCCGCGCACGACGCTTGTGGTACCGCCGCCGCGGGCTCGGTTGCTAGCGTGGTCGAGGAGGGCACCCGGCGAGCCCGGGGCGCCGGGGCGGCTCATCCGCTGCCGGTGTCGCGCACGTGTTTCGCCTGCGGGACCGACAACGAGCTGGGATTGCGCGTGCAGCTCGAGTTCGACGACGCCGAGGTCCGCGGCACGTGGCGGCCGCGGGCGCCGTTCAGGACCGCCGAGGGCACGCTCGCGACCGCCGCGCTCACGACGCTCCTCGACGAGGGGGCGTTCTGGCTGGGCGCGCTCGCGACCGGCGAGTCCGGCATGACGACCGACCTCGCCGTCACTCTTCACACACCCGTCCCGTTCGGCGCCGCCGTCACGGTCAGCGGGGCGCGCGCGGCGGTCCGCCAGCGCGTCGACGATGGCCGCTACTGGGACACCGCGGTCGTGGCGCGCACCGAGGACGGCGCGGCCGTCGCGTCGGCTCGCATCACCTTCGTTGCCGTCCGCGGCGCGGCGCGGCGCCTCGTCACGGGGCTCCTCGCGATGAACGACCCGGCCATCTTGCGCCGCGTCTTTCCGTCCTACGCCCGCTGACGGACATGCCGGACCTTCCGTCCGTGACCCTCAGGCCGTGACCCTCACGAGCGCGCGGCGGCTGATGGTCGTCGTGCCGGCGTCGCTCTACATCTTCTCGTGGGTTCACCGCGTCGCGCCCGCGGTCGTCGCCGCCGACCTCATGCGAAGCTTCTCCATCACCGCCGCGGCGCTCGGCAACCTCGCCGCGGTCTACCCGTACGTGTTCGCGGCGATGGCGCTCGTCGCGGGCAGCCTCGCCGACACGCTCGGCCCACGCTGGACGATCGCGGGGGGCGGCGCAACCATGGGCATGGGCGCCGTGCTCTTCGGTCTGGCGCCGACGTTCGACGTCGCGTTCGCGGGGCGCCTGCTCGTCGGCCTCGGGGCGTCGGTGATGCTGATCGCCTGGCTCAGCCTCGCCTCGGTCTGGTTCCGGCCCAACGAGTTCGCGACGATCTCGGGCTGGACCCAGACCGTCGGGAACGTCGGCGCGCTCGCCGCCGCGTCGCCGCTCGCGCTGCTGGTCGAGGCCGTCGGCTGGCGCCAGACGTTCGTGATGATCGGCGGCGTCACGCTCGTCCTCGCGGCCGCGGCGGCGGGCCTGATCCGCGACCGGCCGGAAGCGATGGGTCTCCCGCCGGTCAATCCGGAGCGGCGCCGCCCGGCCTCACCCTCGCTGTCCCAGGTGATCCGCGGCGTCCCGGCCGTCGTGGCGAACACGCGCACCTGGCCACCGATCCTCGCCGCCGGGGGCGTCTACACGACGCAGATCACCTTCCTCGGCCTCTGGGGCGTGCCGTACCTCACGCAGGTCTACGGGCTCGCGCGGGTGGAGGCGGCGACCGTCGTCTCCATGCTCGCCGTCGGCATGGGCGTGGGCTCGCCGCTGGTGGGCTGGCTCTCGGACCGGTGGCTCGAGCGCCGGCGGCTACCGATGATCGTCTTCGCGGCGCTCTACGCCCTCTGCTGGACGCCCCTCGTGCTCCCGGCCGACGCGCGGCTCCCCGCGCCGCTGCTCGCCCCGCTCTTCCTCGTGATGGGCCTCGCGTCGTCCGGCCTCGTGCTCGTCTGGAGCTGCGTGCGTGAGGTGAACGATCCGGCCCTCGTCGGCATCGCGGTGGGCTTCTGCAACCTCCCCATCTTCCTCGGCCTAGCACTGCTCCAGTGGCTCACGGGCGTGAT
>JBGPIS010000225.1:0-4913 GCA_041484965.1 Methylomirabilia bacterium | reverse complement strand
TGATGGGTCGGCACGTCTGGGATCTCGCCCAGCACGCCGACGCCTTTGGGAAACGCCTCCCGGAGCTCCGCGCCCAGACCCAGGTCTCCGAGCCCGCGAACCAGGCGTTCGTCGCGTTCATGAACGCCGTCGAGGAGCCGGAGGGGCCGCGCCAGACCGTCGAGCGCCTGGTTGGCGTGTACCGCGTGCTCAAGCCTCACCTGCTCGCGGTATACCTCGACCACCTCGAACGCGCCAACCCCGTCTACGAGCCGCCGACGCGCCGGCTCCTCGCGGGGTGCATCGACGACGAGCGCAAGCACCTTGCGGCCGGCGAGACGATCCTGCGTCATCTGGTGAACGCGCCCGCGCTCGGGGAGCGGGCGACGGTCTGGCAGGGACGACTCGAAGGGCTCCTGACCGCCGCCGGCGGCGTGACGGGCGACGGCCTTCCAGCCGCTCGGCCCGCCGAAGCGCCGGCATCACCCGAGCTCGGCGACGACGCGCGCGAGTGGATCCGCCTCGAGCAGTCCCACGTCGCGTGGCCGATCCCCGAGGATCTGCGCGCCGCGCTCGGGGCGCTCGCCGATGCCCTGCTGGCGCGGGACGGCGCCGGGGTGCGGCGGTGGTTCGCCGAGAGCGTTGCCTGGGACGACGCCACGGAGACCGCGCTCGACGCCGCGAAGTTCGAGGGCCACCGGATCGTCGCGTTCGCGCGTGTCGGCCACCAGCGCCTGGTCAAGCTCCGACTCGAGGGCGACGGGGCGTCGCTCACGGTGCTCACGCGCTGGGAGCCCGGCGACCCCGGCTGGCGAGTCGCGGCGTTCGAGGTTGGGCAGCTCGACACGGCCCGCCCGGCCTGAGCGTCGTTGATCCGGACCGTCCTGGTCGCCAACCGGGGAGAGATCGCGCGGCGCGTGTTCCGCGCCTGCCGCCAGCTCGGCATCAAGACCGTCGCCGTGTACTCCGAGGCCGATCGCGACGCGCCCCACGTTCGTGACGCCGATCGGGCCGTGGCGATCGGCCCGGCGCCGGCGCGCGAGAGCTACCTCAACGTCGAGCGCATCCTCGAAGCGGCGCGCGAGACCGGTGCCGACGCGATCCATCCGGGCTACGGGTTCCTCTCCGAAGACTGGCGTTTCGCCGAGGCGTGCCGCCGCGCGGGCATCGTATTCGTCGGACCGTCACCGGAAGCGATCAAGAAGATGGGCGACAAGACCGAGGCGCGGCGGCTCATGGCGGCGGCCGGCGTCCCCGTCGTGCCGGGGAGCCCCGAGACGGTCGTGGACGAGGGCGAAGCGGCGATCGCCGCCCGTGACATCGGCTATCCCGTGATCCTCAAGGCGGCCGCGGGCGGCGGCGGCATCGGCATGGCCCGCGTGGACGCGCCGAAGGACGTGCCGGCGGCGTTCGCGACGGCCCGGCGCCGCGCCGAGGCCGCGTTCGGCCGCGGCGATCTCTACGTCGAGAAATACCTCGAGCGCCCGCGCCACCTGGAGGTCCAGGTCTTCGGCGACGCGAGCGGCACCGTGCTGCATCTGCACGAGCGCGAGTGTTCGATCCAGCGGCGCCACCAGAAGCTCGTCGAGGAGTCGCCGGCGCCGAGCCTGCCGCCGTCGGTGAAGAACGGGCTGACGCGCGCCGCGCTCGCCGGGGCGCGGGCCATCAGCTACGTCAACGCCGGGACGCTCGAGTTCCTCGTCGACGCGTCGGAGAGCTTCTACTTTCTCGAGATGAACACGCGGCTCCAGGTCGAACACCCCGTCACCGAGGAGGCGACCGGCCTCGACCTGGTCGTCGAGCAGCTTCGCGTGGCGGCGGGCGAGCCGCTCCGGTGGCGCCAGGAAGACATCGTCCAGTGCCGCGCGGCCCTCGAGTGTCGCGTGTATGCTGAGGATCCGGCGAAGAACTTCCTGCCCTCACCGGGAACGGTGACGAAGCTCGAGCTGCCGTCGGGAGAGGGGATCAGGATCGAGTCCGGCGTCGAGGCGGGCAGCGCGGTCTCGGTGCACTACGACCCGCTGCTGTTCAAGCTGGTCGCCTCCGGGGGCACGCGCGCCGAGGCGATCGCGCTGATGGCCGACGCCTTGTCGCGGTGCCGGGTCGAGGGCGTGAAGACGACGATCCCGTTCCTCCGCCGGGTGGTTGCCCATGGGGAGTTCGTCGCGGGGCGGGTGCACACGCAGATGATCGAGCAAGGAGCGTTCAATGGCTGAGGAGGTCAAGGCGCACATCACGGGAGTCGTCTTCCAGATCCCCACGAAGCCCGGCGATAAGGTCGCCGCCGGCGACGCGGTGATCGTGCTCGAGTCGATGAAGATGGAGATCCCCGTGGAGGCCCCCCGGGCGGGCTCGGTCAAGGAGATCAGGGTCAAGGAAGGCCAGACGGTTCAGGAAGGCGACATCGTCGCCGTCCTGGAGTAGGGGGAGGCTGACATGAGCGTCGAGCTGATCCGCGGGCTCTACGACTATCACCGCTGGGCGAACCGCCGGCTCTTCGACGTCACCGCGGCGCTCGGCGAGGGTCTCGCGTCTCGCGACGCGGGCAAACAATTCAGCTTCCCGACGATCAAGCGGATGTTCGGGCATCTCTACGGTGCGGACTGGATCTGGCTCTCGCGCTGGAAGGGCGTCTCGCCGACGAAGCTCCCCGGAGCTGAGTTCCCGACGCTCGCCTCGATCCGGGCGCCGTGGGACGACCTCGAGCGAGAGCAGCGGGCCTTCGTCGAGGCGCTCGGTCCGGCCGACCTCGCTCGGATGGTCGAGTACAAGAACACCGAGGGCAAGCCGTTCAAGCTCGAACTCGGGCCGCTGCTCCAGCACGTGCCCAACCACGCGACCCACCACCGCAGCGAGATCGCCACGATGCTCACGATGCTCAGCGGCTCGCCCCCCGACACGGGCATCAATAGCTACCTCTTGCTGAAGACAGGACAGTGACCGTCGGGGGCGTCGCATGGGCATGAAGGACCTCGTCGACGAGCTGGCCGCCAAGCGCGTCAGGATCCGGAAGATGGGCGGCGAGGAGGCGGTCGCCAAACAGCACGCCGCGGGGAAGCTCACGGTGCGTGAGCGGATCGATCTGCTCTTCGACGCCGGGAGCTTCACGGAGATCGGCGTCCAGGCGACGCACGCGGGGATCGCCCCCGACATGGCAGGCAAGGAGACGCCGGCCGACGGCGTCGTCACGGGCTTCGGCCGGATCAACGGGCGGTTCGCGTCGGTCATCGCCTACGATTTCACGGTCATGGCAGGCTCGATGGGCCGGACGGCCGAGATCAAGTGCAACCGCGCGCGCGAGATCGCCTACACCAAGCGCTTCCCGATGATCTGGCTCATCGACTCGGCGGGCGCGCGGATCCAGGAGGCGATCGGGTCGAAGAGCTTCGCGGGCTCGGGCCTGCTCTTCCGCGAGGAGTCCATCATGTCGGGCGTCGTGCCGCAGGTGGCGGCCATGATGGGTCCCGGCGCGGCCGGCACCGCCTACATCCCCGCGCTCGCCGACTTCGTCCCCATGGTGAAGGGCACGAGCCACATGGCGCTGGGCGGCCCGCCGCTCGTGAAGGCGGTCGTGGGCGAGGACATCACGGCCGAGGAGCTCGGCGGCTCGAAGGTCCACTGCGAGATCTCGGGCTGCGGCGACCTCGAGGTGCCGGACGACAAGGCGTGCATCCAGGTGATCAAGGACTATCTCGCGTACTTCCCGTCGAACAACACGGAACGCCCGCCCGTGATCCCGTGCGATGACCCCGCGGACCGCCGGGACGAGAGCCTGCTCACGCTCGTGCCCGACAGCCCGCGGCGCGCCTACGACGTGAAGAAAGTCATCCGCTCGGTCGTGGACCACGGCGTGTTCTTCGAGATCAAACCCGCGTGGGCGAAGAACATCGTCGTCGGCCTGGCGCGCCTGGCGGGCGCGCCCGTCGGGATCGTGGCGAACCAGCCCATGGTCCTGGGCGGAGCGCTCGACGTGGACTCGGCGGACAAGGCCGCGCGTTTCATGCTGCTGTGCGACGCCTTCAACATCCCGCTCGTGTTCCTGCAGGACGTCCCCGGCTTCATGGTCGGGTCGAAGGTCGAGCGCGCCGGCATCATCCGCCACGGCGCGAAGATGCTCTACGCGGTGAGCGAGGCGACGGTGCCGAAGCTGACGGTGGTGCTCCGGAAGGCCTACGGGGCGGGGTACTTTGTGATGTGCGGGCGAGGCTACGAGCCCGACCTGATCGTCGCCTGGCCGACGGCCGAGATCAGCGTGATGGGGCCGGAGGGCGGTACCAACATCATTTTCCGCCGGGAGATTGCTGCCGCGGCCAGTCCCGACGAGGAGCGCGCCCGGCGCGTCGAGGAGTTCCGCAAGCTCATCAACCCCTACATGGCCGCCGGCGCCGCGCTGATCGACGACGTCATAGACCCGCGCGAGACCCGGCCCGTCCTCATTCGCGCGCTGGAGATGGCGCAGACCAAGCAGATCCCGCGTCCATGGAGGAAGCACGGCGTCATGCCCGTCTAGGTGTCGGACCCACGGGCAACCCGCAGCGCCGATGCCGCCCACGCCTCAAGGGGAACGGCTGCGCAGGTGGGCCGGGCAGGGGGCAATCCCGCTGAGACCCGTAGCTTCTGGCGTTATAGCGGGGCTGGGCGAGAGAAGAGATTGCGACGCGGAGCAGGACAGCGTGGTCGAGGCGGGATCCCCCTCCCCGACCACGCTACGAGCGGTCAATTCTCGACGAACGCCTTGAGGTTGCGTCCGCGCAGCGGGTGGCGCAGCTTGCGGAGCGCCTTGGCCTCGATCTGGCGGATGCGCTCCCGCGTCACGTCGAAGCGCTTGCCGACCTCCTCGAGCGTGTGCTCCCCCTCGTCGCCGATGCCGAACCGGAGCCGGAGGATTTCCTTCTCCTTCGGCGAGAGCGTCGACAGGGCGCGCTCGACCTGGG
>JBGPIS010000224.1:0-4919 GCA_041484965.1 Methylomirabilia bacterium | reverse complement strand
TAGAGCGACGTTCGCCAACGTAGAGCGCATCGTCGGCCAGATCAAGGGGCTCGGCCGCGAGGCGCACTTCTTCAACATGAACGCCGCCGACGCCGAGAAGCGCGCGGACGCCGTCGGACAGATGGAGAAGGTCCTTCAGGAGCGCGGCGAGACGGGCTCGCTCCGGGTTCTGCTCCACTCGCTCGCCTTCGGCACGCTCAAGCTCTATATCGCCGACCCCATGAAGGACGCCGTCACCCTGCCGCAGATGGACATGACGCTCGACGTGATGGCGCACAGCCTCGTCTACTGGGCCCAGGAGATCGTCGGGCGCGAGTTGATGGGACGGGGCGGCCGCATCTACGCGATGACGTCTTCCGGCGGCGCGCGCGTGCTCCCCCACTACGGGCCGGTGTCGGCCGCGAAGGCGGCGCTCGAGTCGCACATCCGCCAGCTCGCCGCCGAGCTCGCGCCGCGCGGCATCGCCGCCAACGCGATCCGGGCCGGCGTCACCGACACGCCCGCGCTCCAGAAGATCCCGGGCCACGACGCGATCATCGAGCAGGCAAAGCGGCGGAACCCGAGCGGGCGTATGACGACGCCCGAGGACGTCGCGCGCGCGATCGTCGTCCTCTCGCATCCCGATGCGTACTGGATCACGGGGAACGTCATCGGCGTCGACGGCGGCGAAGACATCGTCGGGTGACCTTCCTCCAGGGCGTGGTCCTCGGCGTCGTCCAGGGCATCACCGAGTTCCTCCCCGTCTCGTCCTCCGGTCACCTGATCCTCCTCCCCCACCTCGCCGGCTGGCCCGATCAGGGGCTCGCGTTCGACGCCGTCATGCACCTCGGCACGCTCGGCGCGCTTCTCGCGTACTTCCGTCGCGAGCTGTGGGCGCTCGCCACCGGTGGGATCGCGCCCAAGGTCGCGGCGGTGCTGGTCGCCGCCACGGTGCCGGGAGCGGCGGCCGGCGTCGTCTTCGGGAAGCTCGTCGAGACGCGGCTGCGCTCGACGCTCGTGATCGCCGTGTCCACCGCCGTGTGGGCGCTCGTCATGTGGGTCGCCGACCGGCGCGCGGCCGAGGCGCCGCGCGCGCCCGGCGATCCACTCGAGCGCGTCGGCTGGGGCCAGGGGCTGGCGATCGGCTGCGCCCAGGCGCTCGCGCTGATTCCAGGGACCTCGCGTTCCGGCATCACGATCACGACGGCGCTGCTGGGAGGGCTCGACCGCGCGACGGCGGCGCGCTTCTCATTCATGCTCGGGATCCCGATCACGGCCGGCGCCGGCGGACTGAAGCTCCTCCACCTCGTGAAGACCGGCATCCCTGCGGGCGACGTGGGGCCGCTCGTGGCGGCGCTCGTCGCCGCGTTCGTGAGCGGCTGGCTCGCGGTGTGGTTCCTGGTGGGCTACTTGAAGCGCCGCTCGCTCACGCCGTTCGTGATCTACCGACTGCTGCTCGCGCTCGCGATCGCGGGCTTCGCGCTCCGCGGCTAGAAGAGCCGCACGTCAGCCCAGAAGGGCGGCAACGGTGAGCGCGATGTCGGGACACGCATCGCTAGTCCTGACTATTCATGAACGGATCGGCGGCGACCGAGCGGGTGGCGCAGGATGTGGCCCCCGCGGGGCGGGCGGAGTGGGACCCCTCGGCCGCTCGCCGTTCGGCGAACGGCGGGTGCGGTCGACAGGTGATGGAGCCCACCCCGCGGGGGCCACACCCTGCGACAGGACCCGCTCGTCTCGCGCGTTCGGCGTTCATGAACAATCAGGGCTAGCGGCGCCACCAGATTTCGCCCGCCCGGAGCGTGAGGACCGGCGTGAACCGCTGATGCCCCGTCATGTGCTCGCCGTGCGCGTCCTCGAAGTCGAACTCGCCGGTCTCGAGCGCGAACACCGCGACGTCGGCGACGGCGCCCGGCTTGAGCGTACCCAGCTGGCCCGCGCGTCCGATCGCCCTCGCGGGGCTGGCGGTGACGGCGCGCACGACGTCGGGCAGCGGCATGCCGAGGTTGAGAAACTTCGCCATCGTCGTCGGCAGGTCCTTCACGCAGCCCGCCGCGCCCCCCATCGTGAGATCCGAGGAGATCGTGTCCGGATAGAACCCCTGCTGGATCGCCGCGCGCGCGATCGGAAACTTCACGTGCATCCGCCCGTGGGCCACGTCGAAGACGATGCCGCGCTCGCGCGCCTGGCGGATCTCGCGCCTCACCTGCCCCTGCTCGTCCATGATCCCGTGGCCGCGGCCGTGGAGGAAGTGGCTCACGATGTCGCCGGGCCTCAGGTGCGCGAGCAGCTCGCCCATCGGCACGGGCGGGTTGGTGCAATGGACCATCACGCGCCCGCCGAGGGCGTCGGCGGCCCGTACCGCCCTGCGCAGCGGCTCGAGCCCCGCGTCGCCCACGACCTCGCGCTGGCTCCGCACCTTGATCCCGAGGATCAGATCGGGGTGGTCCTTTCCGGCACCGATCGCCGCGTCCACGTCGGCGTAGGCGAGATGGTTCAGCTCGCCGATCTTCAAGTACATGAGGCCGATCGCGGAGATGTTGAGGAAGGCCAGCATCCGGACGCGCGACCGCGAGAGCACCCACTCGCGCATCCCCTCGAAGGTCCCGGCGCCCGTCGAGCCGCCGTCCACCCAGGTCGTCACGCCCGTGCTCCGCGCGACGTCGTCGGTCCTCGGGCCGAAGTCCGCGCCGCCGACGAAGCAGTGGGCGTGGAGGTCGATGAGACCCGGGAGCACGAGCTTCCCGGCCACGTCCAGCACTGTGTCGCCATCGGGGCCGAGCCCCGCGCGCACCTCGGCGATCATCCCGTCGCGGACGCGCACGTCGAGCCTGCCGGTGAGTCCACCACCCGGATCCAGCACTTCACCGTTCTTGAGCACGAGGCCCATGGCTCAGCCTCCGGCGTTCAGGCGCAAAGTCTCGACGAGAAGCTCCGCGGTCGTGACCATGTCCCTCACGTCGATCCACTCGTTCACCGTGTGGATCTCGCGCATGCCGCAGCCGAGGTTCGCGATCTGGAGCCCGCGGCTGTTGAGCACGTTCGCGTCGCAGCCGCCGCCCGTCGCGCGCGTCTTGAAGGGCTTGCGGAGGCTCGCCGCCGCGCGCGTCGTGAGCGTCACGATCGGGGCGTCGTCGGGCAGATCGAGCCGGTCGTAGTCGCGCTGGACCTTCGCGTCCACGCGCGCCTGGTGCTCGCGTCCGCCGACGCTGGTCCGGTGGCGCGCCGCGGCGTCCTCGAAGCACTGCCGCATGTGCTCGGTCTGCTCCTGCAGCTTCACGAGGCTCCGGCTCCGCGTCTCGCCGCGGACGCGCACGCGGTTCGGCACGATGTTGACCGCCAGACCGCCCTCGATCAGGCCGAGGTTCGCGGTCGTCTCCCCGTCGATCCGGCCCAGACGCATCACGGCGATTGCCTCGCCGGCGATCTTGATCGCGCTGAGCCCCTGCTCGGGGCACACGCCCGCGTGGGCTTCGAGGCCGTGGACCGTGAACTCCAGCTTGTTGGCCGCCGGCGCCTGCGTCACGAGCTCGCACACGCCGTCCACGTCGAGCACGAGCCCGCTCCGGGCGCGGAGGCGCCCGACGTCGAAATGCTTCGCGCCGATCAGCCCGTACTCTTCGCAGATCGTGAAGAGCACGTCGATGGGCCCGTACGGGATCTTCTGCTCGCGCAGCACGCGCAGGGCCTCGAGGATCGCGACCAGCCCGGCCTTGTCGTCGCCGCCCAGGACGGTCGTGCCGTCGGTGCGGATCGTGTCGCCGCTCATGACCGGCTTGACGTTCTCGCCGGGCACCACCGTGTCCATGTGGGCGCAGAGCAGGAGCGGCGGCGCCGCCGGCGCCGTGCCGGGGAGCTTCGCGAGGAGGTTCCCCGCGTCGCCGCCCACCACCCGCCCGGCGTCGTCCTCCTCGACGGTCACGCCCAGGCCCTCGAGGGTCTGGGTGAGGCGCTTGGCGATCTTCCCCTCGCGCTTGGAGAGGCTGTCGATCTGGACCAGCTCGAGGAACTCCGCGACGAGGCGCTGGCGGTTGATCATCACGTCTCCTTCAGGAAGCGCAGGAACCACGCGCGGCTCCGCGCGACGGCTTCACGGCGGTGGCTCATGTCGGTGAGGCGGTGGTCGGCGCCGTGGATGATCGCGAGGTCGCACGGCTCGGCCGCCCGGGCGTGGAGCACGCTGGCGTGCTCGACCGGCACGACGTCGTCCGCCTCGCCCTGGACGACCAGGTGGCGGGCGACGCCGGCCGGCGCGTGCGCGTACTTGTGGCTCGCGAGTTCGAGCAGGAACGGCACGCCGACGCCGGGCCGGTCCTCGCCCTCGGTCCCGAGGTCCTCGAGGCTCGCGGGCGCGTTCCACGTCACCACCGGCAGCCCGTCGCCCCGCTCGGACGCCAGGTGGAGCGCGACGAAGCCACCCAGGCTCGAGCCGAAGAGGCCGAACCGCCGGTCGAGCCGCGGGTGGACGTCGAGCGACGTCAGGACGGCGCGGACGTCCTCGAGCCGCGTCGCGACGGTCGTCTCGTCCTCGCGCCCCGTGGACTCGCCGCAGCCACGGAAGTCGAAGCGCGCCAGCGCGAGCCCCGCGCGCGGAAACTCCTCGCCGAGCAGCAGGTACTTGTCGCTGTCCTTCGAGGCGCTGAGGCCGTGGCAGGCGACGACGCACGGGTGGGCCCCGGGACCGTCGGGCAGATGGAGGACGAGGGCCAACTTGCCGTCGGGAAGGGGACCCGGGTGCCGCTCGTGCTTCAAGTCCCGACGAGGTCGAAGAGACGGCAGGTGTTCGCCGAGAGCCAGAACCTCACGTCCTCGACCGGCATCTGCTTGAGCTTGGCGATCTCCTCGGCGACCCGGCTCGCGAACCACGGGCCCGAGGGGAGCCCCTCGAACTCGCCGCGGTACTTCCAGGGGCCGTCACTCTCGACGAGGAGCGAGTCGAG
>JBGPIS010000223.1:0-4930 GCA_041484965.1 Methylomirabilia bacterium | reverse complement strand
CGCTGATGTCGCCGCGGTTCCGGATCTCGTCGATCGAGCCCGGGAAGCTGTGGTCCCAGTGCGGGAAGTCGGAGGCGTAGACGATCTGGTTCTCGCCGACGAGCTTGAGGGCCTGGGGCAGGAGCCACTCGTCCGCCTCGCACGAGAAGTAGATCTTGCCCGAGCGCACGTACTCGCTCGGCTTCTTCTTGAGCGCGGGCGCCTCGACCTCGCCGCGCTTGTCGTACTCGTCGTCCATCCGCTCCATCCAGTAGGGCGCCCAGCCGGCGCCCGCCTCGAGGAACGCGATGCGGAGGTCGGGGAAGCGCTCGGGGATCCCCTCGAAGACCATGGACGTGAGCTGGCGCATCTGGCCGAACGGGTGCGAGCACGTGTGCGCCTGGATGAAGCGCGGGAAGAGGTCCACGCCGGCGCCGCCCAAATGCGAGCCCGAGGCGTGGATGCCGAGCATCACGTCGAGCCGCTGGGCCTCTTCGTAGATCGGGGTGAACCGCTCGTCGCCGAGGACGTGGCTGCCGTCGGCCGCCAGCATTCCGCCGACGTGGCCGAGCTCGCGGACGGCGCGCCGGAGCTCCTTCGCCGCGGCCTCCGGGTCCTGGACCGGCAGCAGCGCGACCGCCTTCAGCCGCGGGCTCACCTTGATGAACTCCTCGTGAAGGAGCGTGTTGTACGCCCGGCAGAGCTGCACGGCCCACTCGCGGTCCTTCAGGAAGCTCATGAAGAGGCCGAGGGTCGGATAGAGGACGGCCAGCTCCATGCCGCCCTTGTCGAGCGCCTTGAGCCACTGCTCGGCGTTCCCCGCCCAGTCGTGGAACTTGTCGACGAGCCGCCGGTCCCAGCCGTCCGCCGCGTACCACGGAAAGGTGAGCGGGCGCCGGCGGTAGGGCTCGTCGAGGTACTTCGCGAGCTGTTCGTAGGACTCCGTGACGTGGCCGTCGGCATCGAGCACAGTCATGACCTTGTCCTCCTGGTTCCGGGAACCCTCACGGCTTCTTGCAGATCCCGTTGAGGAGTGCCTGCCGCGTCTCGTCGCGGACGACCTTGACCGCGCGGGCGAGCGCGTCGGGCAGCGCCGCGGGGTCCTCGACGCGCTCGGCCCAGCCGCCGGAGGCGCGGCAGATCAGCTCGTAGTCCGGCGCGGGCTCGAGGTCGGAGAGCGGCATCGAGCCGGTCCTCGCCGCGGAGCCGTCGGGCGCGTGCTCGCGGACGGCGCGCTTGACCGCGTTCCAGGCTCGGTTGTTGAAGACGACGAAGAGGACGGGGATGTCGTGGGCGCGCGAGACGAAGTGCGCGGCCGTCGGCGCGCCGAAGATGTAGGCGCCATCGCCCACGCAGCAGATGACCGTGCGGTCCGGCGCCGCGAGCTTCACCCCCAGCGCAGCGCCCAGTCCCCAGCCGAGGCTGCTCGACGCGGGCCCGTTGAAGTAGCTCCCGGGCACGCGAAAGCAGGCCTGGGTCGGGTCGAGGTCGTACTCGTTGACCACGATCGTCCGCTCGTCCACGAGGTCGCCCACGCAGCGGGAGAGCCACGTCATGTCGATCGGCCGATCCTTCTGGACCCGGCGCGCGGCCGCAACCCACGCCTCGCGTCGCCGCGCGTGCTCCGCCTGCCAGCGCTTCCGTCGCTCGGCCACCGCGCTCGGCTCCAGGCGCGGGCCGAGGGCGTCGGCGAGCGCCGCGAGCGTCAGACGCACGGTGCCGGCGAGCGCCACGTCGGCGCCGAAGCCGCGGATCGGAAACCGGCAGAAGAGCGGGTCCACGCCGATCTGGATCAGCTTGGCCTCCGCGCGCGGGCTCTTCGTGTGAGGAAACCACGGGGCGTCGGATTCGATGACGACGATCGCGTCCGCCTCGTCGAGGCGTGGCGCCGAGTCGAAGCCCGCGTGGAGCGGGTGGTCCTGGGGAAAGTTCACGTGGGTGTGGAAGTTGTCGACGACGGGGAGCGCCGCCACCTCGGCGAGCCTCACCAGCGCCGCGACCGCGGCGGGGTCGCGGCCGAGGGCCTTGGTGATCACGAGGGGGTTCTTCGCAGCCGCCAGGATGCGCGCGGCCTCCTCGACCGCGCCGGGGGCCGCGACGACGTCGCTGGGACGCGGCGCGCGCGAGGCGTCCCCGTACTCGAAGGCGTCGTGACGCTCGGCCAGCACTTCGCGCGGGAGGGCCAGGTACACCGGGCCCTGCGGCTCGGCCTGGGTGATCGCGAGGGCGCGATCCACGACGGTCTCGAGCTGGGCGAAGTTCCGGAGCTCGTAGTCCCACTTGACGAACTCGCGCACCATCGCGGCCTGGTCGAAGGACTCCTGGGCCCAGTGGATCTGGCGCGTGCGGCTTCCCGGGAAGCCCGCCTCGGTGATCGGGTTGCGGCCCGCCGTGAAGAGCATCGGCACGTTGCCGCGGGCGGCGTTGATGATCCCGCCGAGGCCGTTGGCGGTGCCGACGATGACGTGGACCATCACCACCTGGGGCCGCCCCGTCACCAACGCGTAGCCGTGGGCCATCGCCACCGCCACGGTCTCGTGGGGCACGGTGACGGGGCGCGGCTCTGTCTGGCCCTGGGCGAGGCGACGCGCGTAGGCCTCGATGATCGGCGCGAAGTCGGTCCCCGCGTTCCCGAAGAAATACTCCACCCGCCGGGCTGCCAGCAATTCCAGGTACGCCTCGGCGGTGCTCTCGATGGTCGCGCGCTTGGTCATCGGCCGCTCTCCATCCTCACTTCAAGCAAAGTCTCAGCATCCGGCGGGCGTTGCCCTCGTAGATCTTCGCCTTGTCTTCGGCACTGGCCCGCATCCGCTCCATCGCCGCGATCGTCTCGCGGATGAACCCCGGCCCCTTCTCTGGGTCGAAGGGCATGTCGGTCCCGAAGAGTACACGCTCGGCCCCGAAGAACGCCAGCCCGCACTCCATCGCATGATGCGCGCCGAAGAGCGCGGTGTCACCGTAGAACATCTTGAAGTAGTCGAGCGGACGCCGCTCGAGGCGCCTGAGGGCGACCGCGTCGTCGGGGTCCTCGGTGCGGCTGCCCAGCTGATCGAGCCCGCTGCCGGCGCGCCCCTCGAAGTACGGCAGCATCGCCCCCAGGTGGTGGGTGATGATCCTGAGATCGGGGTGGCGATCGAAGACGCCCGAGAAGACGAGCCGGGCCATCGCGATCGTCGTCTCGTACGGCCAGCCGAACGCCCACCAGAGGTCATAGCGCGACCGCCCTTCCCCCGGGTAGTCGGCGAACGTGGCGGGCCGGGCCGGATGAAGCCAGATCGGCAGCCCGAGTGACGCCATGCGGTCGAAGAGCGGTTGGAACTGCGACCCGTCGAGCGGCAGCCCGTTGACGTTGGAGAACATCTGGACGCCCGTGGCGCCAAGCTCTCCGACCGCGCGGTCGATCTCCTTCAGCGCGGCGTCGGGGTTGTTCATGGGGAGCGACGCGACGAAGCCGGGAAAGCGGCCGGGGTGCTTCGCGACGAGCTCCGCCATGCAGTCGTTCGCGAGCCGCGCGAGGTCAGGGGTGCTCTCCGGGCCGGCGAGCGCCTCGATCGGAGGCGACGCCAGCGTGAGCACCTGCACGTACCCGTCGTAGCGGTCCATGATCCTGAAGCGCTCCTCCAGGTCCACCAGCATGGGGATGCCGCGCATGCGCTTCTGGAGATAGAGGTTCGTCGGCGCGACTGCGAGCATCCGGTCAAAGAAGCGCTTCGGCAGGATGTGCGGGAAGACGTCGATCTTCAAGAGTGTGCCTCAGCCGGAGAGGATAGGCCCACGGGAGCAGGAAAGGAAGCAGCTGGGGTAGAGTAGGGCGTGATGACCTCCGGACGCGTCAGCGGCGGCTTCAACCAGTACGGCTTCACCGTCGGCATCCTCATGCTCGACACGCGCTTCCCGCGCATCCCGGGCGACATGGGCAACGCGGCGACCTTCCCGTTTCCGGTCCGCTACCACCGGGTGCCCGGCGCCGACCCCGACCTCGTCG
This sequence comes from Methylomirabilia bacterium, assembly GCA_041484965.1. Taxonomy (GTDB): domain Bacteria; phylum Methylomirabilota; class Methylomirabilia; order Rokubacteriales; family CSP1-6; genus JBGPIS01. The sequence continues at coordinate 966 of JBGPIS010000223.1, read as the reverse complement.
TGCGCCGGGGCGCCGAGGGGCTCCTGCCCGCGTTCGTCGAGGGGGCGAAGCAGCTCGAGAGCGAGGGTGTCGGCGCGATCACGACGAACTGCGGATTCCTCGTCAAGTTCCAGCGCGAGCTCGCGGCCTCCGTGCGCGTGCCGGTCTTCACCTCGACCCTCCTGCTGGTTCCCCTCGTTCACCGCATGCTCCGGCCGGGCCGGCGCGTCGGCGTCATGACGGTCAACGCGGCGACGCTCCGGCCCGAGCACCTCCAGGGCGCGGGGATCGGGAGCGACATCCCGATCGCAATCGTCGGCATGGAGACGGAGAAGGAATTCACGCGCGTGCTCCTCGGCAACGAGCTCGAGCTCGACGTGGACTTGGCGCGCGAGGAGCACGTCCGTGTCGCGCGACGCCTCGTCGCCCTACACGGGGACGTCGGGGCGATCGTCCTCGAGTGCACGAACATGCCGCCCTACGCGGCCGATGTCCAGCGCGAGACGGGGCTGCCGGTGTTCGACATCGTCTCGCTCGTCGGCATGGTCCACGGCGCCCTCGGCGCCGGCCTGCCGCCGCGCGCATCGGCGCCCCCGTACCGGCTTGACAACCCCCTCGGCCCAACCTAGAGTCCCGCTATTCCTCCGCCGGCGCCTGACAGGGAGGCCACATGATTACTTTCCTCGTCAACGAAAAGTCCCACGCCCTCGACGTCGAGCCCGATACCCCGCTCCTCTACGTGCTCCGGGACAACCTGCAGCTTCACGGCCCGAAGTTCGGCTGCGGCCTGGGCCAGTGCGGCGCGTGTACCGTGATCATGGACGGCAAGGCTATCCGTTCGTGCCAGACGCCCGTCGAGGAGGTCGCCGGCCGCCGGGTCACCACGCTCGAGGGTTTGGGCTCGGTGGCGAAGCCGCATCCCATCCAGAAGGCGTTCATCGCGGACCAGGCGGCGCAGTGCGGCTACTGCATCAACGGGATGATCAT